>JAGQRU010000090.1 GCA_020425105.1 Paracoccaceae bacterium | reverse complement strand
CGCCCGGATGTGGTCTGGTTCGGCGAGGTCCCCTATCACATGGAGGCCATCGCCCATGCGTTGGAGGACTGCGCGGTCTTCGTGTCCATCGGCACCTCCGGCAGCGTCTATCCGGCGGCGGGTTTTGTGCAGATCGCCCGAAGCGCTGGCGCGCACACGGTCGAGCTTAACCTTGAAGCGTCGGACGTGGCGTCGGAATTCGACGAAATCCGTCAGGGTCCGGCGAGCGAGATCGTCACCACCTGGGTTGACGAAATCCTGGCGGGCCGCGACCGGTCATGACCGGCCACCGGTAGGCGGCGGGAACAGCAAGCCCCCGCCGCGCGATGCTCAGTTGCTGTGGCTCATCGCCCCGTGGCCCTGCATGCCCATCTTGCCGTGATCCGGCTTGCGTTCCAGATCCACGGTGACATCGACCGTGACCTCGCCCGCCTTTTCAAAGGTCAGGACCAGCGGAAAGCGCGCGCCTTGTTCCATCGGGCCGGTCAGGCCCAGGAACATGACGTGATCGCCGCCGCGCGCCAGGGCGTGGCTGCTGTGCGCGGGGATCGCGAAGCCGTCTTCGACCTCTACCATGCGCATGACGCCATTGGCGTCTTGCAGGTGGGTGTGCAGTTCGACCCGTTCGGCAATCGCTGCAGAAGCGGCGATTACCCGGTCATCTTCGGCGCCCGCATTGGCGATCACCATGAAGGCGGCACCGGATCGTGCCGACATGCCGGAACTGCGCGCATAGGCGTCGGTGACGGTGATGTCGCCGGCCAGAGCGGGAAACGCGGCGGAAAGCGCCAGCGGCACGGCAAGCGCCGCCGCCAACAGGGAAGGGATACGTGTCATGTGATGTCCTCGAATCAGAAAGAAAGTCAGTGTCTGATCAAAAGACGGCAGGCGGCCCCCGGGCCCTGTGCAGCGGCGCCCCCGGGGCCGCGGCCAGAACACGATCGCCCGGCCCCCGCACTTGGCGCGGCAGCACGATCCGGCCCGGCATGGCAAACGGTTCGGCCAGCCCCACCAGAAGCGTCAGGGCGCAATCCGGACAGATATGGGGGGTTTTCACCGGGACGCCATTGGCATCCACGGCAACGGCGACCGGCCCGGTGCCGGTGCACAAGACGACCTCTCCGGCGATGCGCGCCTGCCCGCGTGCCGCGCCCAGCTGAATGCTGGTCAGCGCCACCAGTAGGATCAGCGCGGGGCCGATCATGCGGGACAGAAAGGGTTTCATTGCACCGATCTAGCGCGCCGCGGGGACGCGGCCAAGGCAGGGTCCGAAACCTGCGACAGCGTGCAGCAAAAACACAAAAAGCCCCGCTAAAGCGGGGCCTTCATCGCGCATCCGGGCGGCTCAGGCGGCGGCGCCGGCCTTCTGGATGTCTTTCTTGATCTTCAGCGCCTCTGCCGACAGATCGCCGTCATTGGCTTTCGCCAGGAAGGCGTCGAGCCCGCCGCGGTGATCCACCGACCGCAGAGCGGCGTTGGAAATGCGCAGCTTGAACGAACGCCCAAGCGTATCAGAGATCAGCGTCACTTCCTGCAGGTTGGGCAGGAACCGGCGCTTGGTTTTGTTGTTGGCGTGGCTGACATTGTTGCCAACCATCGGGCCTTTTCCAGTCAGTTCGCAGCGGCGCGACATGGCGGTGTCCTTCGTGTTCTTCGGTGCGGCGTGTCCCGGGCGGTCCCGGTCGCGCGATTACAAGACAACGGGGCGCCGCCATGCAGCGCCCGGAATGCGTTCGGTGCGTTTAGGGTCTGTCGCATGGGGCGTCAAGAGCTTTATGCCCGTTTGCGCCCCGCTCCGGCCTGCCGGGCCAACGTGTAAAGACCGGCCGACAGGACGACAGCGCTGCCGACCAGAACCAGCGCCCCGGGCCGTTCCCCGAAGGCCAGAACCCCCAGACCGATGCCAAAAAGCAGCCGGGTATAGCGAAACGGCGTCACCACTGCGACTTCGCCCATCCTCATCGCCGCCGTCAGCGACGCATAGGCCGCAACGCCAACCGTGCCGCCCAGCATCACGAACCCCAAGGCCCGCCACAGCGCCGCGCCGTCGGCGATGGCCGCCGCGTCCCCGCCCAGCCCGGTCAGATACAACACAATGCCGGTCGGAATCAGCACGGCGAAACCGCTCAGCCCGAACTGGCGATTCGTCAGCCCGCGCGGCGCGGCGCGGGTGGCCAGATCGCGCCCGGCGAACCCCAGCAGACCGATGATTGCGAACAGGACGGTGATTTCAAGCTCCGCCTGCCAGGGCTGCAGGATCAGCAAGACCCCCGCCAGCCCGACGAGGATTGCGGACCACCGCCGCCAGCCAACCTGTTCGCCCAGCAACAGCGCCGCCCCGGCCACCACCACCAGCGGCGTCGCCTGCAGGATCGCCGACACCGTCGAGAGCGGCGCGAACACGATGGCCAGCGTATACCCGATCCGGCCTAAGATCTCGGCCAGCGCCCGGTTGCGCATCGCCCGCCCCGCCATGGCCGGCTGCCAGATCCGTTCGCCCATCGCCAGCGCGAGCCCCGCGAACCACAACGACCCCACGACGCCGAACAGCGCCATGATCAGTCCGACCGGAAGCCCCTGCCCGGCGGCCTTCAGCAGCATGTCCTCGACCGCAAAGCCCGCCATGGCGGCGGTCATCAACCCCGCCCCTTTCAGATTTTGTGCTGCCAGAGGCGCGGTCATCCCCCGAGCCAGGACAGCATGTCTTCCGCCGCATGCCCCGGCAGGCGATCGCCGCGCGCGACCTCTTCGCCCAGCCGCACCATGCGGGCGCGGGCTTCGGGCGAAGCCGTCAGGCGGGCCAGCAGCCCCTGCCGCACCTCTTCTTCGAACCAGTGCCGGGCCTGCGCCGCGCGGCGGGACGCCCAGTGGCCCTGGTCGCGGCGCCAGGCGGTCAGGGTCTCCATCTCGGCCCAGACTTCGGGCAGGCCGGTCTGTTCATAGGCAGATACCATCACCGCCTTGGGGAAGCCCTGCGGATCCTGCGGCCGCTTGCGCAGAAGCCGCAACGCGCCCGCGTAATCGGCACAGGTGCGCATCGCGACGGGCTTCAGATCCCCATCGGCCTTGTTCACCACGATCAGATCGGCGATTTCCATGATCCCGCGCTTGACCCCCTGCAGCTCATCGCCGCCCGCAGGCGCCATAAGCAGCAGGAACAGGTCCGACATTTCCGCAACCATGGTTTCGGACTGGCCCACACCCACGGTTTCGATCAGCACGATGTCGAACCCCGCCGCCTCGCACAGCGCCACGGCCTCACGGGTACGCCGGGCCACCCCGCCCAGCTGGGTCTGGCTGGGGGACGGGCGGATAAAGGCGTTGGGATCGCGGCTCAGCCGCTCCATCCGGGTCTTGTCGCCTAGGATCGACCCGCCCGACCGCGCCGATGACGGATCGACCGCCAGAACCGCCACGCGCTTGCCCATGCCCGTCAGCATCATGCCGAAGCTTTCAATGAAGGTGGACTTGCCCACCCCGGGCGTCCCCGACAACCCGATGCGCAGCGCCTCGCGCCCCGCGCCCTTGATCGCATCCAGCAGCGCCGCCGCCTGCAGCCGATGATCGGCCCGGCCGCTTTCCACCAGAGTGATCGCGCGTGCGAGCGCCCGGCGTTCGCCGTTCAGCACGGCATCGGCCAAGGCATCCTGCGGGGCTGTCATCATCGCCTGGGTCATGGGCTCTCCGTCGGTTAACGCTGTGACCGTTGTCTTGCCTTCCGGCGGCTTGTATGTCCAGACCAGCGGACAAGCGATGGGTCACCCAGCATGAGCAAGCCATGAGGAAAACACTCCGCCACGCGCTGCTGCTGGCATTGATCGCAGTCGGCCCGGCTGCGGCCCGGGCAGAAACCGGGCAATTCACGGTCAGTTTCGGCGGCCTGCGCGCCGGGATCCTGGCTTATGACGGCACCGGGTCGGGCGGGCGGTACAAGGTGGCGGGATCGGCGCGGCCCAGCGGACTGGCCGGCGCGTTCTTCAGCGCCCGGGTGGACAGCGCCGCGCAGGGCCGCAACACCGAAAACACCTTTGCACCAGAGGTGGCGCGCGAGATCACCCGTGACGGCGATACGACGGTGGAACGGGTGTTCCGCTATGCGGGCGGGGTCCCCCAAATCACCCGCACCCCCCCGCGCAGCAAACCGCAACGCCATGCCGCGCCCGCCGCCGCCCAGAAAGGCACCGTGGACACGACCACCGCCGCCTTCGCCATCCTGCGCGACCGGCCCGAAGCGCTGGCCTGCAAGCTGGATATCGCGATCTTCGACGGCGCGCGGCGCCACCGCATTCAATTCAACGACGCGCAGAAGACCGCCAGCGGCCTGCGCTGCGGCGGCACCTATACGCGCGTGGCCGGGTTCAGCCCCGAGGAAATGGCAGAACAGGTGACCTGGCCGCTTCAGATGGACTATGTCCGGCAGCCGGACGGCACGATGCGGGTGGCCGAATTGCGGTTCAGGACCAGCTTCGGCAGCGCCCGCATCCGCCGCCGGTGACCTTGCGCGACACGCCCGCCCTGCCCATCGATCCGGTGCTGCCTGACATCTGCGCGGCGCTGGACCGCCACGGGCGCGCGGTGCTGCAGGCGCCGCCCGGCGCGGGCAAGACGACGCGGGTGCCGCTGGCGTTGCTGGACAGCGGCACGCATGGCACCATCCTGATGCTGGAGCCGCGCCGCATCGCCGCCCGGGCCAGCGCCGAACGCATGGCCGCGATGCTGGGCGAGCCGGTGGGCCGGACCGTCGGCTATCGCATCCGGGGCGAGGCGAAGGTCTGCAAGGACACGCGCATCGAGGTTGTCACCGAAGGCATCCTGACGCGCCGCCTGCAATCGGACCCGGGCCTGACCGGCATCGGCACCGTGATCTTCGACGAATTTCACGAACGGTCCCTGCAGGCCGATCTGGGTCTGGCCCTGTGCTGCGAGGTGCGCGAGGCGCTGCGCGACGACCTGCGCCTGCTGGTCATGTCGGCCACGCTCGACGCCGCGCCGGTCGCTGCGCTTCTGAACGACGCACCGATGATCACCGCCAAAGGCCGCGCCTTTCCCGTGGACACCCGGTGGCGCGAGACGCCGCTGCCCCCCAGGGCGCGGCTGGAACAGGCGGTGGCGGACACCGTTCTGACGGCGCTCGGCGATACCGACGGCGGCGTGCTGGTCTTTCTTCCCGGCGAAGGCGAAATTCGCCGGACCATGGCCGCGCTCGACGGGCGTTTGCCACCCGGCTGCGTGCTGCGCCCGCTGTACGGGGCGCTGCCCGCGACGGACCAGCAGGCCGCCATCGCCCCGGCGGCGTCAGGACGCAAGATCGTGCTGGCCACGGCGATTGCGGAAACCTCGCTGACCATCGAAGACGTGCGGGTCGTCGTCGATGCCGGGCTGGCGCGGCGGGCGCGGTTCGATCCGGGGTCGGGCATGTCGCGGCTGGTGACGGAAAAAGTCACCCGGGCCGAAGCCGAACAAAGGCGCGGGCGCGCGGGCCGCGTCGCCCCGGGGGTCTGTTACCGGCTCTGGACCAAAGGGGCCGAGGGCGCGCTGGCCGCCTTCCCGCCTGCGGAAATCGAAGCGGCGGATCTGACCGGGCTGGCCCTGGATCTGGCGCAATGGGGCGCCGCGCCGGGCGCCCTGGCCTTTCTGACCCCGCCGCCCGCGGCACCGCTGGCCGAAGCGCAGGCGCTGCTGCGCGATCTGGGCGCGCTGGACGCCGACGGGCGGATCACCGGGCACGGTCGCGACCTTGCGGCGCTGCCGCTGCATCCACGGCTGGGCCACATGCTGCGCCGGGCCGGGCCGCAGGCCGCGATGCTGGCCGCGCTGCTGGAAGACCGCGACCCGCTGCGCGGGGCGCCCGCCGATCTGGATCTGCGGCTGCGGGCACTGAACGGTGATCGGAACCCGCACGCCCATCCCGGCGCGCTGGCCCGCATCCGGGCAGAGGCCAAACGCCTGGAACGGCTGGCGGGGCCCGATGCCGATCCGCTCTCACCCGGCGAAATGGCTGCGCTCGCCTATCCCGACCGGATCGGCCTGCGCCGCCCCGGCGATGCGCCGCGCTTCCTGCTGTCGGGCGGCAAGGGCGCCGCACTGGCCGACAGCGACCCGCTGGCCGGGCAGCGGCTGATCGTGGCCACGGATCTGGATGGCGACCCGCGCGAGGCGAAGATCCGTCAGGCCGCGGTGCTGAGCGAAAGCGCGTTGCGCGCCCTTTATGGCGACCGGATCACGCGCGCCCAAGTCTGCGACTGGTCGCGGCGCGACCGCAAGGTGGTCGCCCGTGACCGCGAAATGCTGGGCGCGCTGATCCTGTCGGACCGGATCTGGACCGACGCTCCGTCCGACGCGGTGGCCCGGGCAGCGCTGGACGGCATTCGCGATCTGGGATTGCGGGCGCTGAAAACCGCCCCGGCGTTCGAGCTGCTGCGCGCCCGCATCGCGCTGGCGCGGGGCGAACGGCCCGATCTGCCCGACCCATCCGACGAAGCGCTTCTGGCCGGGGCCGAAGACTGGCTGCTGCCCTATCTGGAGGGCCTGCGGTCCGAGGCCGATCTGCGCGGCTTCGATCCAGCCCCGGCCTTGCGGGCAGCGCTGGATTACGATCAGGCACAGGCTTTGGACCGGATCGCGCCGCCGGCCTACACCACCCCGCTCGGGCGGCGCATCGCCATCGACTATTCCGGCGAAGCGCCCGAAATCGCGCTGCGGCTGCAAGAACTTTTCGGCGAAACCCGCCACCCGGCCGTGGGCGGCCAGCCGCTGCGCGTGACGCTTCTGTCGCCGGCCGGGCGCCCGGTGCAGACGACCATGGACCTGCCGGGGTTCTGGGCCGGATCCTACGCGGATGTGCGCAAGGACATGCGCGCGCGCTATCCGCGCCACCCCTGGCCCGACGACCCCACCCAGGCCGATCCGACCCTGCGCGCCAAGCCGCGAAAATGACCGCGGATCGGCGTGCCGGGGCGTTGTCATCGCACGATCAGAGTTCGGCCTTGCGCATGCGGTTCAACACGTCGGTTTTCAGAATGAACTGGTGATACAGCGCGCCCGCGATATGCAGGCCCACAAGCAGCATCAGCAGCGCCTTGAAGATCTCATGCACTTCAGCGGCGGCGCGAACACCGCCGAACCACGCCATCAGACCGGTCACCGGCAGCAACAGCATCAGACCGTAAAGCGACCAGTGGGTGACATGGGCGGCCAGTTTCAGCGGCGCGGGTTCGTCTTCCGGCGGCAAGGGCGCCCCCCGGCGCAAACGCAGCGCCAGCCGCCACAGCACCAGAAGCCCGACGAGGATCCCGCCAAAGACGTGCTGCGCCACCAGCGGATTGCTGGCGATCTCTTGCCCGCGCACCAAGGCGTGCCAGGCTTCGGACATCGCGTCGTGCAGCACGAATTGCAGGACGATCAGCGCGAAGATCCCCCAGTGCAGAAGAATTTGCGTGCGGGAATAACCGGTGGGAGCAGACATAAGAGCGATCCTTTTAAAGTCGGGGCGAAACGGGCACAGTCTTTCAACGCCGCATCATCGCGGTTCCGTCGCGGCTGTATAGAAAAATTTGCGGCGCCAGCGCCCCGGGGTCTATGCAACCGCGCACCCGTCTGATAGCTGCGCACCCATGGACAAGCACACCGCTCTTCGACGCCGACGCGCGATCCGCTGAGCCCGCATTTCGCGGGGCCTGCTGCCCTGCGCTGTCCTAACCCTGCCGATATTGTTGACTTGCCCCGGTGCCTGCGGCACCAACAGGGCTTCCCTGCGAAGGATGTTGCCATGATCCCGTCCGTGCTTCCGACCTATAACCGCGCGCCGCTGACCTTTGTGTCCGGCGAAGGCAGTTGGCTGACCGAAGCCGACGGGCGCCGCTTTCTGGATCTGGGCGCGGGGATTGCCGTGAACGCGCTTGGCCATGCGCATCCCGCGCTGGTCAAGGCGCTGACCGATCAGGCGGGACAGCTCTGGCACGTGTCGAACCTGTACAAGATCCCGCAGCAGCAGGCCCTCGCCGACGCGCTGGTGGAGCATACCTTCGCCGACACGGTGTTTTTCACCAATTCCGGCACCGAATGCTGCGAACTGGCGGTCAAGATGGCGCGGAAATACTGGTTTGAAAAAGGCCAGCCCGGCAGGACGGAAATCATCACCTTCGAAGGGTCGTTCCACGGGCGGTCTGCCGCCGGCATCGCCGCGGCGGGGTCCGAGAAGATGACGAAGGGCTTCGCACCGCTGTTGCCGGGCTTCACCCACCTGCCCTTCGGCGATCATGACGCCCTGCGGGCCGCGGTCAGCGGCACCACTGCTGCGATTCTGATCGAACCGATCCAGGGCGAAG
>JAGQRU010000089.1 GCA_020425105.1 Paracoccaceae bacterium | reverse complement strand
TGTAATTGCCGGTCAGCACATGCATCACCAGATTGACCCCGAAGCGGAACGCCAGTTCGCGCTGCCGTTCCCCGGCATAACCGCGCCCGACGGGAAACATGCGCCCGCCGCGGCGGTCCATCGCCCAGGCGGCCGCCCAGTCATTGCCGCCGATGACCACCGGCGTCACCCCGTCATTGAGATTGCGGAAGGGCATTCCGTCGGCCAGTTCGGCATCTGGCGGCGCCGCTTCGACCCACACCGTCCCGCGGATGTAGCGCCCGGGAAAATCCTGCAGCAGATAAAAGGCGCGGGTCAGAACATGGTCTTCGGGGATCGGCTCCAGCGGCGGGATATCCAGCGGGCGGGCCAACTGGCGCAGCTTGCGGGTGTTGGCGGTGTCCGTACCCGGTGCAGCCAGATCGGCATCGCGGGTGTCGAACAGGATCATGCCGCCCGACCGGAGGAACCGGTTCAGCCGCGCATAAGCATCCGATGACGGCAGCGGCTGATCCGGCGTGATCGGCCAGTAGAGCAGCGGAAAGAAGGACAGCTCATCCGTTTCCAGATCGACCGCCATGGGGCTGGCCGGTTCCACCGATGTCCGCGCGTTCAGCACCTGCGACAGCCCGTCGAGCCCGGCCTCGGCGATCTCGTCAACCTGCGAATTGCCGGTTTTCACATGGGCGAGCACGACCTCTCCGGTCGCCGCCAGCGCAAAAGCTTCATCGACCTCCAGCGGTTCCTGCGCATGCAGCGGACCGGTGGCGGGCAGCAGCCCAAGGCACAACAGCACCGCGAGCAGGCCGGCGCGGCGGCGCAGACCCAGCCGCCCGGACAGCGCCAGTGCTGCCGCCACATCGGCGGCCAGCAGCAGCAGCGCCAGCACCAGAAGCGGCCCGGCCAGCCGCGTTTCCCGGGCCACGCCCAGACCTTCGACGACAATATCGGCGGGCCAGCGCGGCGGCGCCAGTGTCGTGTCGGCGCCAATCACGTTGACGGCCAGCCGCCGGTCATCGGACTGATAAAGCCCCGGCGGCAGATCCCTGCCCACCACGGCCTCGGCCAGACGCGCGCCCTCGACGCCCGCCTGCATTTCCGCGCGGTCGAGATGCCCGAACGCGTCCAGAAGCTCCGCCGCCTGCCATGTGGACCCGGCCAGCGCTTCGGCCGATACCGGACCGCTGCGCGCGGCCACCGACAGGCGTTCAAGCATTTGCACAAACAGTCCCGACAGCGGCAGGGTCGACCATTCCGCATTCGCCGTGACGTGAAACAGCACCACCTGCCCTGCCCCCAGCCGCGAGCGGGTGACCAGCGGCGTGCCGTCGGCCAAAGTCGCGATGACCTTTTCGGGAAGCTCCGGGTCCGGCTGCGCCAGAACCTGAGCGCTGACCGTGACCTCCGGCGGGATCTCCAGCCCTTCGAAGGGGGATCCGTCGGGGAAGGGGCTCAGCGTCTTCGGCGCGCCCCAGCTCATCGCGCCGCCCACGCTGCGCCCGCCGGCGCGCAGCCGCACCGGCATCAGGGGATCGGGCTCGCCCGCCTCCATATCGGCGGCCGCAAGGCGCGGCCCGGCGAACCGCAACAGCATCCCGCCGCGCGACACCCAGTCGGCAATGTCCTGCGCTTCCGTATCTGCGAAGCGCGCCACATCGGCCAGCACGATCGCATCGGGATTGGCGGCCAGAATATCGCCCATGGCACCATCGATCAGATCCGCATTCGGCTCCAGCGCCCGTTCCAGATAATGAAGCGGCGACAGCAGTTCGAGCCCCTCGCGATCCTCGCGCCCAGCCATCAGGGCGATCTCGCGCCGCCGCAGGGCATCGTCGGTCAGGCTGACCGCGCCCGCCGACCGCTGCCCGGTCAGCTCGAACCGGCTGACACGGTTGCGCAGTTCCGCGGGCAGCGAAAGCGACAGCACAGCTTCAACCGCGCCGCTTTCGAACGTCAGATCTGCGCTGGCGAGGGTGCGTTCAACCCCCGACGGGTCCGGGCCGATCGCGGCGACGGTAGCCGTGGTTTCGGGCCCCGGACGCAGGCGCAGCGCCGTCAGACCGATGGCGCCGTCTTCGAACCGCGCCGGACGCAGGCCATAGACAGTCCGCGGGCTTTCGAAGACCCGGACCGCCCCGTGGCCCTGCAAAAGACGCAGCGCCTCTGCCCGGCCGGGATGATCGACCCCGTCCGACAGCCAGAACGTGTCGAACGGCTCCGGCACCCCCGACAGCCACGTGGTCAGGTCGGACGGCGCGGGCGCCCAGGGCGCGGGCGCCAGGCTTGCCAGACGCGGGCGCCATGCCTCCGCCGCCTGAAAGACCGGACCGTCGGCGGGCAGCGCCGTTGCGACCGCCACCGCCGCCACCCGCCCGCTGCGCGCGGCATCGGTCAGCGCCGCGTCAGCACGCGCGATCCGTGCCGGCCAGTCGGCGGCGTCGGCCCAGCTTCCATCCAGCAGGATCAGCAGCGGCCCGCGCCCCGCGCCCGTTTCGCGCGTCGGGTTCAGCACCGGATTGGCGAAGGCCAG
The DNA here is from genome assembly GCA_020425105.1 of Paracoccaceae bacterium. GTDB lineage: Bacteria > Pseudomonadota > Alphaproteobacteria > Rhodobacterales > Rhodobacteraceae > Meridianimarinicoccus. The sequence goes on along the minus strand of JAGQRU010000089.1, from coordinate 7,691 downwards.
AATCACCGCCGCCACTGCAGCCATGCGCAGCAGCAGCAGCCACCAGGGCGTGCGGTCGCTTTGGGTTTCGTCATCGGCCAGGCCCAAGAGCAGGATCACCCCCGGGAACCGCCGCCGGATCGGCGCCGGGGGCACCGCGCGCAGGATCAGCCACAGCACCGGCAAACCGGCCAGCCCCAGCAGCAGCCAGGGCGCGGTGAACGCGATGGGCCCCAGCGCCAGCATCAGCGCCGCTGCTCCAACGCGCCATAAAGCCATAGAAGCGCCGCCTGCGCGCTGTCACCGGTGTGATGGGTCAGAAATTGCCAGCCCGTGACCCGCGCCAGTTCCGCCAGCCGCGCCTTGCGCTCGGCCAGCCGTGTCAGATAGCGGGTCCTGAGGCCCCCGGCCTCCAATGTTTCATGACGCAATTCCCCGGCCATGGATTCAAACACGGTCCGCCCGTCATAGGGAAAGGCCGCTTCGGCAGGATCCAGCACCTGCAGCAGCACCCCATGCACGCCCAGATCGGCGGCATCGGTCAGCGCGGTTTCCACATCCACCAGCGGCCCCATGAAATCCGAAATGAACAGCGCGCGGGATTTGGGCAGCAAGCCCCGCACATCCGGGGCGCCGAAATCCTCGCGCGGGGCCGCGTCGCCGCTCAGCCCGGCCGCGATGCGCATCAGTTGAATATCGCCGCGCCGGGGCGGGACCGCCTGCCCGGTCAGCCCGACACGCTCGCCACCGCGCAACAACAGGATGGCCACCGCCATGGCCAGCACCCGGGCGCGGTCGCCTTTGGGCCGGAATCGGGCCGAGGCGAAGTCCATCGACTGTGCGCCATCGACCCAAATCACCACCGATTGCGCCGCCTGCCATTCCTTTTCGCGGACGAAATGCGCGTCCGACCGGGCCGACCGGCGCCAGTCGATCAGCCGGGCCTCGTCATTGGCCATGGCCGGACGGTATTGCCAGAACTCTTCGCCCATCCCCGGCCGCCGCCGCCCGTGTTCGCCCAGAAGCAGGGTCGAGGCCAGATGTTCGGCATCCGCCAGAAGCGGCGGCAGGGCCGCCGCCAGCGCTTCGCCATCCCGGCGCAGACCGGCACGCTGTGAGCGGCCGGCCGGGCTCACGCCGCCGCCTCGGTCCGCGTGATGCTGGCGGCCAGACCGGCGATGAGCGGGCCGAGCCCTTCGCCCCGCGCGCGCGCCGCGAAGGTCAGCTGCATGCGGTGCACCAGAACCGGATGCGCCATGCGCGCCACGTCTTCGACGGTGGGCACCAGCCGGCCTTCCAGCAGGGCCTGTGCCCGAACGGTCAGCATGAACGCCTGCGCCGCCCGCGGCCCCGGCCCCCAACTGACGCTGTCACGCACCGCCGCGGACGCGCCGGGATCATCGGGACGGCAGGCCCGGACCAGATCCAGAATGGCTTCCACCACCGCTTCGCCCACCGGCATCCGCCGCAGCAGGCTTTGCGCGGCCAGCAGGTCTTCGGGCGTAAAGACCTGATGCGACTGGGCATCTTCGATCCCGGTGGTTGCCAGCAGAATGCCGCGTTCCGTGTCGCGGTCGGGATTGGTGACGTCGATCTGAACCAGAAACCGGTCCAGCTGCGCTTCGGGCAACGGATAGGTGCCCTCCTGTTCGATCGGGTTCTGGGTCGCCAGCACATGAAAAGGCGGCGGCAGGGCATGGGGCTGGCCGGCGATGGTCACGGATTTCTCCTGCATCGCCTGCAGCAGCGCGGACTGGGTGCGCGGGCTGGCCCGGTTAATCTCGTCGGCCATCAGCAACTGGCAGAACACCGGGCCTTCGATGAACCGGAAACTGCGCGCCCCGTCGGCGGCGGTTTCCAGAACCTCCGACCCCAGAATATCGGCCGGCATCAGGTCCGGAGTGAACTGGATCCGCGCGCTGTGCAGCCCCATGACCGTGGACAGGGTTTCGATAAGCCGCGTCTTGCCCAGCCCGGGAAGCCCGATCAGCAGCCCGTGCCCGCCGCTCAGCAGGGCAGCGAGCGCAAGATCCACAACCCGTTCCTGACCGATGAAGCGCTTGGTGATCGACGCCTTTGCGTCGGCCAGCTTCTGGCCAAGGGTTTCGATTTCGCCCACTAGATCCGCGGCCTCAGCCATGACAAACTCCTTCCAACGCCTCTGCGGCAATCAAGCCACATATCGCGGGCATCTCAAACGGCAAATACACATGAGCGCACAAAACACCGTGAAACCTTCTGCAGACAGCATCGCCCGGGCGGCCACCGCAGCGGCGAAAAAGGGCCCACCCCCGGTGCATCTGTGGAACCCGCCCTTCTGCGGCGATCTGGATATGGAGATCCGCCGCGACGGCACCTGGTTTTACATGGGCACCCCCATCGGACGGCATGCGCTGGTGAAGCTGTTTTCGTCGGTCCTGAAGCTGGAAGACGGCAAGTATTTTCTGGTGACGCCGGTGGAAAAAGTGGGCATCCGCGTGGTCGATGCCCCCTTCGTCGCGGTGGATTTCACCGCCTCGGGCACCGGCGCGGACCAGAGCCTGACCTTCGTCACCCAGGTCGACGACACTGTCACCGCAGGCCCCGACCACCCGATCCGCGTTGTCCGCGACCCGGACACGGGCGAGCCCGCTCCTTATGTGATGGTGCGCGCAGGGCTGGAGGCACTGATCGACCGCAAGAGCTTTTACCGGCTTGTGGATCTGGCCGACACTCAGGACCACGACGGGACAGAATGGCTGGGCGTCTGGTCGGGCGGTGCGTTTTTCCCGATCATTCCCATGGCTGAACTGCCGGCGGACTGAGCGCGGGGATCCGCGCTATCCCGCCGCGGGGCGACCGATGACGGGCAGGCGGGTGCAGGGGCTGTCGGGCAGATCGACCTCAAGCGTCACATGCTGCACCCCGAACCGGTCGCGCAGGATATCGCGCACCGCGCTGGTGACCGCCACGGTGGGCGGGTCGATTTCCAGATGCGCCTCGACCGCCACCGCATGTTCGTCGATCTGCCAGATATGCAGATGGTGCACCCCGTTGACCCCGGGAACCGCGCGCATGGCGTCCAGAACCTGTGCCAGATCCATCCGCGGCGGCGTGCCCAGCATCAACAGGCGGATCACCGGCCCGACCCCCTGCAACGCGGTCCACAGGATATAGCCGGAAATCCCCAGCGTGACGATGGGATCCACCAGCCGCCAATCGAACAGCAACATCAGCGTGCCGCCCACGATCACCGCGACAGAGGTCATGGCATCGGCCAGATTGTGCAGGAAGGCCGCGTGGATATTCATGCTGTCGCGCGACATGGACCAGGTCAGCATCACCGTGGCCAGATCGACGGCCAGCGCGACCCCGGCGACGATCACCACGATCCAGCCATCCACCGGTTCGGGCGCCAGAATGCGCCAGACGGCCTCCCATGCCAGATAGATCGCGATCAACACGAGCGTGGTGTAATTGACCAGCGCCGCCACCGTTTCGGCCCGGCCATAGCCAAAGGTCATGCCCGCATCCGCCGGCCGCCGGGCGATCCGCCGGGCCGCGAGCGCGATGACCAGCGACAGAGCGTCGGACATGTTATGGATGGCATCGGCGATCAGGGCGATCGACCCTGACAGGACCCCGCCGATGATCTGCGCCACGGTCAGCAACAGATTGACCCCGACCGCAAGCCCGATGCGCAGATCGCCCGCATCCGCCGGGATGTGGTGATGATGGTGGTGGTGCTTGTGGCTGTGTGTCATCGCTGCGCCCGTTTCACGCCCGGATCAATGGGCAAGCGCCCAGTTCGGCCCCTGCCCCGCATCGACGATCAGCGGCACATCCAGCGCGACCGCGGGCATTGCGGCGCCCTCCATCACCTCGCGCACCGCCGCGATGGTGTCATCTTCGGCGCCTTTATCCACTTCGAAGAGCAATTCGTCATGGACCTGCAGCAGCATCCGGGCGGGCAGACCGGCAATGGCATCGGGCATGCGGATCATGGCGCGGCGGATGATATCGGCCGCTGTGCCCTGGATCGGCGCGTTGATGGCCGCGCGCTTGGCAAACCCCGCATGCGGCCCCTTGGCATTGATTTCGGGCGTGTGGATCCGGCGCCCGAACAGCGTTTCCACATGCCCGTGTTCCTTGGCGAAGGCAACGGTGTCGTCCATATAGGCCCGGATGCCCGGAAACCGTTCGAAATAGCGGTCGATGAACCCCTGCGCCTCGCCCCGCGGGATCCGCAGGTTGCGCGCCAGCCCAAAGCCCGAAATGCCATAGATCACCCCGAAATTGATCGCCTTGGCTTGCCGACGCACATCGGGGGTCATCTGGTCCAGCTGCACGCCGAACATCTCGGACGCGGTCATCGCGTGGATGTCGAGCCCGTCGCGGAACGCCTGTTTCAGACTGTCGATCCCCGCGACATGGGCCAGAATGCGCAATTCGATCTGGGAATAGTCGAGGCTGAGCAGCGTGCGCCCCGGCGGCGCGACAAAAGCTTCGCGGATGCGGCGGCCCTCTTCGCTGCGCACGGGAATGTTCTGCAGGTTCGGATCGGTGGATGCCAGCCGCCCGGTCGCGGCCCCCGCGATCATGTACGACGTGTGGACGCGGCCGGTTTCGGGATGGATATGGTCCTGAAGCGCGTCGGTGTAGGTCGATTTCAGCTTTTGCAGCTGACGGTAATCCAGCACCCGGGCCGGCAGGTCGTGTTCGGTCGCCAGATCCTCCAGCACATCGGCGGGCGTGGACCACTGGCCGGTCTTGGTCTTCTTGCCCCCGTCCAGCCCCATCTTGTCGAAGAGGATCATGCCGACCTGCGCCGGGGACTGCACGTTGATCGGCTCTCCGGCCAGATCGTGGATTTCCGCCTCCAGCCCCGCCATCTTCTGCGCGAACGCATTCGACATGCGCGACAGGGTATCGCGGTCCACCAGAATGCCCGTGCGTTCCATGGCGGCCAGCACCGGCACCAGCGGACGTTCCAGCGTTTCATAGACCGTCGTCACCCGCGCCCGGTGCAGCCCGGGCTTCAGCGCGTGCCAGAGCCGCAGCGTGATGTCGGCATCCTCGGCGGCATAGGCGGTGGCCTTGTCCACCGGCACCCGGTCGAAGGTGATGGCGGATTTCCCCGATCCCAGCAGCGGCTTGATCGGGATCGGGGTGTGGTTCAGATACCGTTCGGACAGCGCATCCATCCCATGGCCGTGAAGGCCCGCATGCTGGGCATAGGAAATCAGCATCGTATCGTCGATGGGCGCCACGGCGATGCCGTAGGTGGCGAAGATCTTGGCATCGTATTTCATGTTCTGCCCGATCTTCAGGATCGACGGATCCTCAAGCACGGGTTTCAACATGTCCAGCGCGGCCTGAAGCGCCATCTGCCCGTCAGCCAGGTCGTTCGACCCGAAAAGCCCGTCTTCGGCGCTGGCCTTGTGGGTCAGCGGAATATAGCAGGCCGACCCGGCTTCGACCGCCAATGAGATGCCCACCAGTTCGGCGCGCATTTCGTTCAGCGATGTGGTTTCGGTATCCACCGCGACCCAGCCGCGTTCATAGATCAGGTCGATCCAGCGCTGCAGCGCCGCCGCATCGCCGACGGTTTCATATCTGGCCGGGTCGAAGGGGATCTCTTCGGCTTGAGGCACAGAGGGTTCGGCGTCGGGAATGACCGGGGTTTCCGCGCCCAGCCGGTCGGCCACCCGTTTCGTCAGGGTGCGGAATTCCATTTCGGACAGGAAGGTCAGGAGCGTTTCGGGATCGGGGTCGCGGACCTCCAGATCGTCCAGGGTGAAGTCCAGCGCCATGTCACAGTCAAGCTGGACCAGCCGTTTCGACATGCGGATCTGGTCGGCCATGTCGATCAGGGTCTGGCGGCGCTTGGGCTGCTTGATCTCGCCCGCGCGGTCCAGCAGCGTTTCCAGATCGCCGAATTCGTTGATCAGTTGCGCGGCGGTCTTGATCCCGATCCCGGGCGCGCCCGGCACGTTGTCCACACTGTCCCCGGCCAGCGCCTGTACATCGACCACCCGGTCCGGGCCGACGCCGAATTTCGCCGCGACGCCGTCCACCCCGATGCGGGTGTTTTTCATCGCGTCGAGCATTTCGACCCCCCCACCCACGAGCTGCATCAGGTCCTTGTCCGAACTGATGATCGTCACCCGGCCGCCCGCATCGCGCGCCTGACAGGCCAGCGTCGCGATGATGTCGTCGGCTTCAAAGCCCTCGATCTCGTGACAGGCGATGTTGAAGGCACGGGTGGCATCACGGGTCAGCGGGAATTGCGGCACCAGGTCTTCGGGCGCGGGCGGGCGGTTGGCCTTGTACTGATCGAAAATCGCGTTGCGGAACGATTTGCCGGAATAGTCGAAGATCACCGCCGCATGGGTCGGCGCATCGTCGCCCGCCGCGTCTTCGACATATTTGAACAGCATGTTGCAGAAGCCCGCGACCGCGCCGATCGGCAGCCCGTCGGATTTCCGCGTCAGCGGCGGCAGCGCGTGATAGGCGCGGAAGATGAAGGCCGACCCGTCGATCAGATGCAGATGGTGACCTTTGCCGAACATGCCGATGCCCTCTTCCCGCCGATAACCGCTACGCCTTCCGACCTATAGGAGCGCGGCGGGCGTGGCGAGCGGGTTTCTGGCCGGGCGGCGGCGCGGCAAGGCGAAATCCCGACTGTTTCAATCGGCAATTGACATATCCGATTCTTTTACTCATGTTTCTTCTGTCCACCCTGGAGAACAGCATGAGTTTCGAAGATCCCGCCCTGCGCCGTCAGGCCACCGCCGTTGCGACGCTCGACAGTCTCCCGCCGGACCAGACGCTATTGGTGCTGATATTGCGCCAATGGGCGGCTACAACAGACGATCAAAGGGTGCTGTGGTCCTGCCTGTCGCGGCAGATGGGACCGGACGCCGCGGGTCATCTGCGCCGGGTCCTGGATCAGTTGCTGTTGCTGCTGTCAGATCAGGGGCGCCGCCGTCTGGTGCGCCACGATGTGGAATGTCCCTGCGTCGGGGCCGACGAAGCGGTGTTTGCCAATTTCGTATCAACGGCCGCCCAGGGCGCGCGCGAAGACGCGCTGCTGATGGCGATGCTTCTGGTGCGCGCAGACATGGCGCCGCTTGCCGCATCGCTGGCGCAGACCGTCGGGTTACAGCTGTTGCGGATCGCCCGCGCCCCGATGAGCGAAGAAGACCTTGGCGCCACCCGCCACTAGGCGGGCAGCGGAACCGGACCGCCGGTTACGGCGCGGCGATCAATGCGCCTGTGCGCCGGCCTTCAGGATGTATTTCTTGTCGCAATAAGGGCATTCGACCCAGCCGCGATCCGACGGGATGGACAGCCAGACGCGCGGGTGGCCCAGTGCTCCCTCGCCCCCGTCGCAAGCCACACGAGACGACGCGACCTCTTCGGTTTCGGGGGGCTCAATGCTCATCTGCGGGTCCTCGCTGGTTGCCGCGAGCGGGCAGAGTGCTTAGGTCTCGCGCGCGGCGGTGTGTTCTTGATGTCCGTCAGCGCAACAATAGCCATCAGGCCCCGGGCGGCAAGCCCGAGCCGACCGCAAGCGAGAGCCGAAATGTCACAGAACGCCATCGAAATCGAAGGGCTGCGCAAAACCTATGCCGCCCAGGGCAACGCGCCGGCGAAAGAGGCGCTGAGGGGCCTGGATCTGGCCATTCCGGCGGGTTCCATCTTCGGGCTGCTCGGACCGAACGGCGCCG
>JAGQRU010000003.1 GCA_020425105.1 Paracoccaceae bacterium | reverse complement strand
GCGGCGTTGTTCTTGCGCTCTTCCATGTCGATGAAATCGATCACGATCAGGCCAGCCAGATCGCGCAACCGCATCTGGCGCGCCACCTCTTCCGCGGCCTCCAGATTGGTCTTCAGCGCGGTTTCTTCGATCGAGCCTTCCTTCGTCGCCTTGCCCGAGTTCACGTCCACGGCGACCAGCGCTTCGGTCACGCCGATGACGATGTAGCCACCGGATTTCAGCTTCACCACCGGATTGAACATTTCCGACAGATAGGCTTCGACCTGATAGCGCGCGAAAAGCGGCATCGGTTCGGCGTAATGCTTCACGTTCTTGGCGTGGGACGGCATGATCATCTTCATGAAGTCCTTGGCCGACCGATAGCCCGCCTCGCCTTCGACAAAGACCTCGTCGATCTCGCGGTTGTAAAGATCGCGGATCGAGCGTTTGATCAGATCGCCTTCTTCATAAATCTTCGCGGGCGCCACCGATTTCAGGGTCAGCTCACGGATCTGTTCCCACAGGCGTTGCAGATACTCATAGTCGCGCTTGATCTCTGCCTTCGTCCGCTTGGCGCCTGCCGTGCGGATGATCAGCCCCGCGCCCTTCGGAATGTCGATTTCCGCCGCGATCTGTTTCAGCTTCTTGCGGTCGGTGACATTGGTGATCTTCCGGCTGATCCCGCCGCCGCGCGCGGTGTTGGGCATCAGCACGCAATACCGTCCCGCCAGCGACAGATATGTCGTCAGTGCGGCGCCTTTGTTGCCGCGTTCTTCCTTGACCACCTGCACCAGAAGGATCTGGCGCACCTTGATCACTTCCTGGATCTTGTACCGGCGCGGGCGCGGACGGCGCGGCGGGCGAATTTCTTCGACCGTGTCATCGTCCGAAACCGCTTCGATCTGGTCGTCGCCTTCGACCGGTTCGACCTCTTCAATCGGGTTTTCGGCCGGGCCGTCACCGTCATCGTCGCCCGCTTCGATCGGCTCTTCCGCTGCATCTTCGGTGCTGGGCGGATCCTGGCTGACCTGATCCAGATCCGCACCATCGGCGTCGTCATCCAGATTTTCGACCAGTTCGCTTGTCACGACGTCTGACGGCGTGCTGGCGGCAATAGAGCCGGGCTGCGTCTGGGCGCTGTCGTCGTCCTCGTCTTCAGCGGTCACGGCATCCGCAGCGACCGCATCTTCATCGACCGGAGTCTCAGGGGCCGCATCGACGGCATCCTCTGCCACGGCGACCGGTTCTTCGACGAAGACAGGCGCCACATCCTGCACAACGGCTTCGGGCGCGGGTTCCAGCGCGACCGGTTCGGCCGTTTGTAGTTCGGCAGGCACCACTTCGGCGGTTACGGCCGCAAGCTCGGGCGCGGCATCGTCGCCGGTGGCCGCAGCGGGAACCTCTTCCGCGGCGATGTCATCCACAGAGGCCGGGGTCTGGCTTTCGTCAGACACAACTTCCCGGTCGAAGCCCATCGGTTCGTGGGCATCGTCATCGGACTCGTCGGCCAGATCGACCACATCCATCCCGGTGATGGCACCCGCCGCCGGGGCGTCGCCATTGGTTTCCGGGGCCGCGCCGGCCTTGTCGGATTTGCGGCGGCGCGTGCGGGACCGGCGCGGCTTCGACGGCTTTTCGTCGTCGCCATCTTCCGCGTCGGACATGGATTTGTCATAGGCCGCTTCTTCGGCCATCAGCGCTTCGCGGTCGGCCACCGGGATCTGATAGTAATCCGGGTGGATTTCCGAAAACGCCAGAAATCCGTGACGGTTGCCGCCGTAATCCACAAAAGCCGCCTGCAGCGACGGTTCGACCCGCGTAACTTTTGCTAGATAGATGTTCCCAGCGAGCTGACGCTTGTTTTCGGATTCAAAATCGAATTCCTCGACCTTGTTACCGTCAACGACAACGACGCGGGTCTCTTCCGCGTGCGTTGCGTCGATGAGCATTTTCTTTGCCATTTAATCTCTTCGCACCTTCGCACAGGAGGCGCGGTTGCAATCTGCTCTGGCCTGCCATGCGGGTGTCTCGTTGCGGCGACGCCCGTACGGCACAACTGTCGTGAAGGCTGGCTGGACCCCGGGTCCACCGCCTTGTCAGTCATGATCTTTACGGATCTCATCGCGTTCTGGTCCTTGGCGCGTTCGGGCGCCTGTGAAGACCCGGGCAGCGGTTGCCTGACCTCGGGCCGGTCTTGCCCCATCGGAGCGCTTTTTCGTCTGAACCGTGCGGGCTGGCCTGTCTGACCGGCCCTGCGCGACCAGGGAAAACTTTTGAGGCGCTAACGCCCTGTGTCCCATTAAACCTGCCAAGGGGGAAATGACAATGGCGGAAATTCACCTCTGCTTTCGGGCGCTTCGCGGACTCCGTCCGAAATTTGCGCCCAAAAGCACTACACGCTCAGGTGTAGTCGCTGCGCGCCAGCCCATATTTCGCCATCTTCTCGTTCAGCGTCCGGCGCGGCAGACACAGCTCTTCCATCACCTTGGCGACCGACCCTTGATGACGGCGGAGCGTGTTTTCGATCAGCATCCGTTCGAAAGCCTCGACATATTGCTTCAGTGGCTTGCCTTCCTGGGTCATCGGCAGCGCCACCGCTTCATTGTCGGAAATCAGCAGCGACGTGATGGAGCCGCCGCCACGGCCCGCCTGCAGCACCGCGCGTTCGGCGACGTTCATCAGCTGGCGCACATTTCCCGGCCACGGAGCCTGCAGAAACTGCGCGGCTTCCTGCGAACTGAGCTCGGGCGTCGCCACGCCGTATTCTTCGGCAAAGCTGCGGGTAAATTCGGCAAACAGCATCAGGATGTCGTTGCCGCGCTGGCGCAGCGGCGGCAGGGTCAGGCGCAGGCTGCACAGGCGGTGAAACAGATCCGGCCGCAGCGCGGATTCGCAGGTTTCACCCTCTTCCGTCAGACCGCAAATCGACAGGATGCGCACGGTCGGTTCGTTGTCCGGGTCGCTCAGATAGGCCAGCAGCCGGGTTTGCGCGGTCGCGGACAGAAGCTGTATGTCCTCAAGGATCAGGATGCCGCCCCGCGCTTCGAACAGCGCCGCGTCGCTGCCGTCGCGGGCCGGGTCGCCGAACAGCCGGGCGATCAGGGCGTCTTCGTCTTGCTGGCCGCAATAGACCTGCACCAGAGGCCGCGACGCCCGCGCGCCGACCGCATGCAGCGCCCGCGCCGCCAGCGATTTGCCGCTGCCGGTTTCGCCGTCGATCAGCACATTGCCGTCGGCCTGACCCAGATCCAGAATCTCGTCACGCAGCGCGGTCATTGCCGGGCTGGCGCCGATCAACCGCTTGATCGCAGCGCTACCGCCGGACAATTCGTTGCGCAGAGACCGGTTTTCCAGCGCCACGCGCCGCGCTTCGCAGGCCTTCTGGACGATCTCGGTCATCTTGTCCGGATCGAACGGCTTTTCCAGAAAGTCGAACGCGCCAATGCGCATCGCCTCAACCGCCATGGGCACGTCGCCATGCCCGGTGATCAGGATCACCGGCAGCGCGCTGTCATGATGCATCAGGCGTTTCAGAAAGGTCATGCCGTCGATTTCGGGCATCCGTATGTCGCTGAGCACGATGCCGTCATATCCCTGCCCGATCCGTGCCAGCGCCGCGCGCGCGCTGTCATAGGTTTCGGTTTCGAACCCCGACAGGGACAACCATTGGCTGATGGATTTTCGCATATCCAGTTCGTCATCAACGATGGCAACTTTCATCGTAAAGCTCCGCTGTTATTCGGCAAGAACGTCGTCGCCGAAGATCGGCAGCTGGACCTCGAAGACCGCGCCGCCCTCGGGGCGGTTGCGGGCGATGAGGCGGCCGCCAAAGTCGTTCACAATACCGCTGGAAATCGCAAGCCCCAGCCCAAGGCCATCGCCGGGATGCTTTGTCGTATAGAAGGGCTCGAACAGACAGTCGAGATCTTCGATACCCGTCCCGTTATCCAGCACGGACAAGGATACGTGATCGCCCTGCGCCAGAATGACGTCGATCCGGGCCGGCTCGCGCCCTGCCGCCGCGTCCAGCCCGTTGCGCAGAAGGTTCACGATTACCTGTTCAAGCCGGTAGCGGTCGCCCAGAACCAGCACCGGGTCTTCGGGCAGGCTCAGGGTCAGTTCGATGGATCCCTGCCGGAATTGCGGCTCCATCATCGACAGCGACGACCGCACGGCTTCGCGCATATCGACCTTGCCAAGAATGTTATGCCCCTTCGCCGCATAGGATTTCAGCTGCCGGGTGATCGCGCCCATGCGGTCGATCAGCTCGTTGATCCGCTGAAAGGACGCCACCGCTTCGTCCAGCCGGTGCCGGCTGACCAGCAGCCGCGCCCCGGCAAGATAGGTTTTCATCGCCGCCAGCGGCTGATTCAATTCATGGCTGACCGCCGCCGACATTTCGCCCAACGCGGCCAGTTTCGACGATTGCGCGATGGTCTGTTCCGCGACCTGAAGGTTTTTCTCCGCCTTCTCGCGTTCGGCGATTTCGCGCTGAAGCAGGGCATTCAGCTTGCGCAATTCGCGGGATTCCGCCTGCAGCCGCACCGACCGGCGTTCCGCCTGGCGCGAGGTGACATAGAACAGCCCCGCGGCGATGATCGCAAATCCCATGATTTCCACCGCGACCACCGTTGCGACGCGGTCGCGGACATCGACAAAGGACGAATAGCCGACGATATGCCACCCTTGGAACGGAATGCGCGCTTCGGAGCGCATGACCGGCAGCCCGTGCAGCACCGCGTCGGCGCCGCCGAAAAGCCAGCGGATCGCCGCTTCCAGCCGTTGACGGGCGAGCGACCGGTCGTCGCTCAACTCCAGCGCCTCGGTTTCGGTATGACCCCGCCAGCGGGAGTCGGTGGTGAGAAGGATGCTGCCGGCGCTGTCGGTGACAATCAGCGCTTCGGCGATACCGGCCCAACTGCGTTCGTATTTGCGCAGATCCACATCGACCACGATCACGCCCAGAACATCGGTGCCGTGGGTAATCTTGCGCGAATAGGCAAAGACCGGCAGTCCAAGATCGTCCAGCATCGTGTTGAAAACAGTAGTGTTCGACCGCAGCGCGTTGACATGGTAAGGCTGCGTGCGGTGGATCGATCCCAACTCTGTCCGGTCCGACGACGCGACGGCCCGCCCGTCCTTGTCCAGCAGCAACAGCCGTGCGGCGCCGATTTCATCGCGATACTGGATCAGCCGCTGCGTGCTTTTGGAATAATCCGCCGAACTCAGCGCCCCGGTCAGCAGCGGATCGCGCGCCAGAAGCTGCGGCACGATTGAATTCCGCCGCAACTCGCTCATCACATTGCCGGAAAACAGGGCCAGCCGCACTTCGGCCTGGGCTCGGATCTGCGTGGTGGTGCGGGCGCTCAGAAACTCGACCGTCACCCAGATGGCGATGGCCGCCAGCACTGCCAGTGCAGCCAGCACCAGACGGGGCCGCAGCCGGGTGTCGGGGCCCTGGCGCAGTTTTCGGGACACGGACGTCACGCTCATGGCCCAGCGTTATCCAGCCTTTGGCCGGATGCAAAGCCGAAATGCCCGGGCGGGGGCGGCGGAAAGGCGCCCATCGCCGGGGCGGTGCCCCCTCAGGCCGCCGCCATGGAGGCGATAAGCGACCTGAAAATTCCGACGCCGTCGGTGGACGGATGCATCGGATCAATCGCCCGTTCCGGATGCGGCATCAGCCCCAGCACGCGGCGGTTGTCGGACAGAACGCCCGCAATGCGATCCACCGACCCGTTCACGTCCTGCGCATAGCGGAAGGCGACGCGGTCTTCGCCCTGCAGGCGCGACAGCGTCTGGGGATCGGCGTAATAATTTCCGTCATGATGCGCCACCGGCACGTCAATCGTCGCCCCGGCCTGAAGATCGCAGGTAAAGGGGCTGTTCGTGGTTGCCACCTCAAGCGGGACAGAGCGGCAGACGAATTTGATCCCCGCATTGCGCATCAGCGCACCGGGCAGGATTCCGGTTTCCGTCAACACCTGAAAGCCGTTGCAGATGCCCAGCACATGCCCGCCCCGCGCGGCGAAATCGACCACTGCCCGGCAGATCGGCGCCCGCGCCGCAATGGCCCCGCAGCGCAGGTAATCCCCGTGCGAAAACCCGCCCGGGATGCCGACGATGTCGATCCCCTCCGGCAGCGCCGTTTCCTTGTGCCAGACCATGACCGGAGCCCGGCCGCCAAGGGTTTCGAAGGCCACCGCAAGATCGCGGTCGCAATTGGATCCGGGGAAGACGATGACCGCAGCGCGCATCAGGCGATCTCGATCCGGTAGCTTTCGATCACCGTGTTGG
>JAGQRU010000088.1:930-2202 GCA_020425105.1 Paracoccaceae bacterium | reverse complement strand
ATTGAACTGCATGGCGCGAAAGCCGGCTGCACGCGCGGTCGTCAGCGCATGAGCCAGCATGGCGCTGGCCACCCCCCGCCCGCGCGCATCGGGATGGGTGACAAAGCCCGCATTGCACACATGGGCCCCGCCGCCCGCCTGATTGGGCTTCAGATAATAGCTGCCCAAGGGCTTCGGCACGCCGCACAGAAACACCTGTTTTTCAGGCGCGGTCCAGAAGGCCAGCGCATCGGCGCGCGAGATGTCCGGGTCGACGGTATAAGTGTCGCCGGCCCGAAAGGCGGGTTCCAGCATCGTCCACAGCGCATCGTGATCCGCACCCGTCGCCGGACGGATGGGCAGGGTCATTCCAGACCCTCGGTCGTGATATGCACGACCGTCCCGCAATGTTTGCAATGCACCGCATCGGCATCGTGCAGCACCAGCCCGCAAACCTTGCAAGGCACCCGCACCTTGGGCGGCCGGAACAGGACCTGCGCCAGACGCAGGAAAAGCGTGACGCCAAAGATCATCACCAGCACCGAAATGAACCGGCCCAGCGGCCCTTGCAGGGTGATATCGCCAAACCCGGTGGTGGTCAGCGCGGTCACGGTGAAATACAGCGCATCCGCATAGTTCGTGATCTGCGGATTGATCGGATATTGCGTGGCATAGACCAGCCCGGTCATCACGAAGATGAAGACCATCAGGTTGATCGAGGCGACCAGCACGTCTTCATTGCGGCGAAAAAACGGGAAATCCTGACGCAGCCGCGTCAGCAGTTGATAAGTGTGCAGCAGCCTCAGGGTTCGCAGGATCCGCAGGAAGCCCAGCCCTTCGCCCGCCAGCGGCGCCAAAAAGGACAGGATCGCAACGATGTCGGCCAATGTCGCCGGACGGATCAGAAACCGCAGCGGGCTGGGGGCGATCAGGATCCGCCCGGCAAATTCGACGAACAGAATAACGCCGAAGACGGCGTCGATCGTTTCCACCACCGCCCCGTGATGCGTGAAGGACGTGGCGATGACGAATAATATCGTCCCCAGATCGAAGATCAGAAGCCCATAGCGAAACCGGTGCGCGCGATCGTCGTGGCCTTCGTAAAGGCCACGCAGCCAGAATTTCAGCCGCGCCAGGCGGCCTGCGCCGGTGGACGACCCGCCCGCGGCTCCCACGGTCTTAATATTCCACGACGGCGCGGATGCTTTCGCCTTTGTGCATCAGGTCGAAGCCTTTGTTGATGTCGTCGAGCGCCAGTTTGTGGGTGATCATCGGGTCGATCTCGATCTTGCC
>JAGQRU010000088.1:0-857 GCA_020425105.1 Paracoccaceae bacterium | reverse complement strand
ACCAGCTGGAACGGGCGGGTGGCGATCTCGGCTCCTGCCGCGGCGACGCCGATGATCACGCTTTCGCCCCATCCCTTATGGGCGCATTCCAGTGCCGTGCGCATCACGCCGACATTGCCGGTGGCGTCGAAGGTGTAATCCGCCCCGCCCTTGGTCAGGTTGACCAGATAGGGCACCAGATCGCCTTCGACCTCGGTCGGATTGACGAAATCGGTCATGCCGAACCGGGTCGCCATCTCGACCTTGCCCGGGTTCAGGTCCACGCCGACGATCTGGTCGGCGCCCGCCAGCCGCAGCCCCTGGATCACGTTCAGCCCGATGCCGCCCAGCCCGAACACGATCGCCCGGCTGCCGATTTCCACCTTGGCGGTGTGGATCACCGCGCCGATGCCCGTGGTCACGCCGCAGCCGATATAGCAGACCTTGTCGAAGGGCGCGTCCTCGCGGATCTTGGCCAGCGCGATTTCCGGCAGCACCGTGTGATTGGCGAAGGTCGAACAGCCCATGTAGTGCAGGATCGGATCGCCATCGAGCGTCGAGAACCGCGAGGTCCCGTCCGGCATCAGCCCCTGCCCCTGCGTCGACCGGATCGACTGGCACAGGTTCGTCTTCGGGTTCAGGCAGTAATCGCATTCGCGGCATTCGGGCGTGTAAAGCGGGATCACGTGATCGCCCGGCTTCAGCGAGCTCACCCCAGGACCGACCTCAACCACAACCCCCGCGCCCTCATGCCCCAGGATCGCCGGAAACAGCCCTTCGGGATCCGCCCCGGACAGCGTGAACTCATCCGTATGACAAATCCCCGTCGCCTTGATCTCAACCAATACTTCCCCAAAACGCGGGCCCGATAGGTTGAC
>JAGQRU010000087.1 GCA_020425105.1 Paracoccaceae bacterium | reverse complement strand
GGCTTTCGCGCCATGCAGTTCAATTTCGTCGTTTCCACGAATACGGGCGCTATTCGGTTGTGGCAAAGGGCGGGGTTTGAAACAGTGGGGCAGCTTCCCGGCGCCTTCCGGCACCCGCGACAGGGGTATGTCGACGCGCTGGTGATGTTCAAATCCCTGTCGGAGGACTGATGGCCAACGACCGCCCCAAACTGCTGGCCGTGCTGATTGACGCGGACAATGTGCCCGCCGGCTATGCCGAAGCGATATTCGAAGAAATCGCCAGCTTCGGAGAGGCCTCGATCCGCCGGATCTATGGCGATTTCTCGCGCGACGGGCTGAAAGGGTGGCAGAAGAAACTGGCCAATCTGGCCATCGTTCCGATGCAGGCGCCGTCGAACACCAAGGGCAAGAACAGTTCGGATATCGCGCTGGTCATCGACGCCATGGACATCCTGCATACGGGGCGTTTCGATGGCTTCGTTCTGGTGTCGTCGGACAGCGATTTCACCCGGCTCGCCAGCCGGATCCGCGAACAGGGGATCGACGTCTTCGGGATGGGCGAACAAAAGACCCCCGAAGCGTTCCGCCGCGCCTGCAAGCGGTTCATCTATGTAGAAAACCTGACCTCGGGCAGCGCTGTGGGGCCCGAACCGGCGGGTGGCCAGCTGGCGGCGCCCCGCCCGGCAGGCAAGACGCTGCAGCCGATGGATGCGCGCGGGCTGATCTATCGTGCGATGGAATCCATCGACCAGGATGACGACTGGTATTCGCTGGGACAGATCGGCCAGCACATCACCGCCGCAAATCCCGATTTCGATCCGCGCAATTACGGCAAGAAGAAGCTCAGCGATCTGATGGCGGAACTGAAGACGTTCGAATTGCGCCGGGGGCAGGGCAACCAGTTCGAAGCGCGCCGCATCGACTGATCGCGGTCAGACCGGGGCGCGGTAGCGTGCCAGAAAGGTATCGACCGCGGCGTCGATGACCCGGGTGACTTCGGCCTCGGTCACGCTGTCCTTGACGTTGAACAGCAGGCGATAGAACAGATCGGCCCGGCAGAGTTCGAAGAACTGATCGGCCGCAAGCCGGCAATCGTCGATGGCAAGCTCGCCCCGCGCGACGGCTTCGGCCAGATATTCTGTCAGATGGGCGCGCGCCCGGTCGGGACCGGACTGGTAAAACGCCCGCCCCAATTCCGGAAACCGGTCGGATTCGGCCACGCAGATGCGGAACACCTGCTGGCCAAACGCCGACAGGGTGAAGGCGGTGACCCGCTGCGCCACATCCAGCAGGGTCGCGCGGACCGATTGGCCCGACGTGGCCTGAATGCGCGCCAGTTCCGCCTGACGCAGACATTCCGACGTCGCGACCTCCAGAAACAGCAGCTTCTTGTCGGGGAAATAGCTGTAAAGGGTCGCTTTCGACACACCCGCGGCGCGGGAAATCGCATCGACGCTGGCCCCTTCATAGCCTTCGCGCAGAAACACGCTGCGGGCGCCGGTCACGACCTGATCGTATTTCCGGCCTTTCTTGATCTGGGGGGAGTGTTGGGTCACGCGGGGTCCATTTCTTCGCCACCACTCTAAACCGCCCGGTTCACTTTGCGCAAGGCAAGCCAAGCCGCTGGCGCGGTTGCGCATGACATGCTACCGCGCCTGTATGATCGCCGTGTTTTTGCAGACATTGCCGTTCTTCGCACTGATCGGGCTGGGCTATGGCGCCGCCCGGAAGGGGATGTTTGGCCCCGAGGCGACCGCCGCCCTGACACGGTTCGTTTTTTACTTCGCCCTGTCGGCGATGCTGTTCCGCTTTTCTGCGGCGCTGGACATGGCCGCGGTGCTCGACTGGACGCTGGTGGCGGCTTATCTGTCCGCTTGCGCGGTGGTCTATCTGCTGGCCACGGCGGTGGCGCTGATCCGGGGCCGGGGTGTGGCAGAGGCGGCGGTTGAATCCCAATGCGCGGTGATCGGCAACACCGGGTTTCTGGGCATTCCCATGCTGGCGATGCTGCTGGGCGAGGCCGCCATCGGCCCGCTTCTGCTGGTGCTGTCGGTGGACCTGATCGTCTTTTCCAGCCTGATCGTCATTCTGATCACCGGCGCGCGCGAAGGCCGAATGCGCCCGGCGGTGCTGGGGACGGTGGGGCTGGGCCTGCTGAAAAATCCGATGATCGTTTCAATCTGTCTGGGGCTGGGCTGGTCGGCTCTGGGATGGACCCTGCCCGCGCCCGCGACGTCGTTTCTGACCATTCTGGGGGCGGCGGCGACGCCGGGCGCGCTGTTCGCCATCGGGGCGTCGCTGGCGGACAAATCGGCGGAACGGGTCGAGGTCGCGTTGTGGTTGTCCACCTGCAAACTGATCCTGCACCCGGCGGCGGCCGCCGTCGCCTGCCTGCTGGTTTTCCAAGTCGAGCCCTATGCGGCGACCGTGGTGATCGCGGCGGCGTCGCTGCCGGTGGCGGGCAACGTCTATATCCTTGCACAGCATTACGGTGTGGCGCCGCAGCGTGTGTCGGCGGCGATCCTGATCTCAACGCTGGTCAGCGTGGCCACCGTTCCGGCAGTGATCGCGTGGCTCACCGGAAGTTGACCGTGCGGTCAAGCCGTCCCTTGCCGGGCCCTGCGCCCTGCGCTAGCCCTGTTGCGAGAGGCGAGGAGTATATTTCATGCAAACCATTTCCGAGAACCGCTGTTACGGTGGCATCCAGGGCGTTTATGCCCATCCGTCAAAGGCCTGCGCCTGCGACATGACATTTGCCGTGTACCTGCCGCCCGCGGCCGAAATCGCGCCGGTGCCGGTGCTGTGGTACCTGTCGGGGCTGACCTGTACCCATGAAAACGCCATGGTGAAGGCCAATGCGCAGCAGTATGCCGCGCGGCATGGCCTGGCCATCTGCTTCCCCGACACCTCGCCGCGGGGGGACGGCGTGGCCGACGACGATGCCTTCGATCTGGGGCAGGGCGCCGGGTTCTATGTCGATGCGACCGAAGACCCCTGGGCGCCGCATTTCCGTATGTGGAGCTATATCACCGACGAATTGCCACGCATTCTGGATGCCAATTTCGCCATTGACCCGGATCGTCAGGCGATCACCGGCCATTCCATGGGCGGGCATGGGGCACTGACGGTAGCGCTTCGCCACCCGGGCCGCTTTGCCAGTGTTTCCGCCTTCGCGCCCATCGCCAATCCGTCGCAATCGGACTGGGGGCGCAAACAGCTCACCGCCTATCTGGGGCCGGACAAGACCCGGTGGGCCGACCATGATGCGACAATGCTGATGGGCGAGACCGGCTTCGACGGCCCGGTCCTGATCGATCAGGGCACCAAGGACCCGTTCGTCGATCTGCTGCGCCCCGAGGATCTGGCCCATGCCATGGCCGCGCGGCGTCAGCCCGGCGCCTTCCGGTTCCAGAAGGGCTATGACCACAGCTATTTCTTCATGGAAAGCTTCATGGCCGATCACGTGGCGTTTCACGCCGCAGCGCTCGGCCTGTGACGACGCTATATATCGATGCCGACGCCTGCCCGGTGAAGGCCGA
>JAGQRU010000086.1 GCA_020425105.1 Paracoccaceae bacterium | reverse complement strand
GCCAGTAATCCGGCATCAGCCAGGGATGCGGATACGAGCTCAGACCCGACCCGTCCACCTCAGACCGGAAATTCTCCAGCTGCGCCTCGCTGATCCGGCCTTCCATGAACGACCGCGCGTAAATCCCCGGGATCACATGGCCCTGGAAAAACACCAGGTCGCCCCCGTGCATCGCCGACTTGGCCCGCCAGAAATGGTTCAGACCCACATCGTAAAGCGCCGCCGAGGACGCAAACGACGCAATGTGACCGCCATATTCGCTGCTGACCTTGTTGCGCCGAACAACCGTCGCCATCGCGTTCCACCGGTTGATCGTCCGGATCCGCCACTCCATCTCAAGATCGCCCGGAAAATCCGCCTGATCGTCCGCCGGGATCGTGTTCTGATACGGCGTCGTCGCCGAAAACGGCAGCATCGCGCCCGCCGCACGCGCCTGCTGAACCGCACGGTCCAGCAAAAAATGCGCACGGTCCGCGCCGTCGCGCTCAATCACATCCGATATCGCCTCCTGCCACTCCCGGCTCTCTATCGGATCAACGTCAATTCGTTCGCTCATGAGTTTTGGTCCCCCTTCGATATGCAAATGAACCCTCTGCCCGACGGGCAAAGCGTGGTCGGTGTGTCAGCGACCGGCCGCTGTCCTGCGGTTCCGTTCGCATTGGTCATCGTCACGGCTGGGTCATTTCCTTGCGCGGAACGGTCAGTGCCGTTGCGTAATTATGCGCGCAAGAATATTTCCCCTCCCCTGTTTTTTGCTGCACAAATTCAATACGTTGCAAGAATTTATGTCAGCATTAGTTCCCTACACGATCCGGATCGCTTTGGCACTACCTGTCAACGCATAGCTGACCGTCGTGCCATGCATATCGCGCCCGGATCCATGCAGGCTACGCATAGCCTTTGCTGCGCGAGGTCTTCCCCAGCCCCGGATTGAACGTATTGGTCGGATCGCAGTCGCGGTAGAACGCGGCCAGATCGGGCTTGGCCGGATAGAGATGCCCGACATTATGTTCCGCCGGGTATTCCGCCCCGCGCGCATCCAGGATCTTCAGCATCGCGGCTTTCAGCGCCTTGGGGTCGGCGCCTTTGCGCACGATGTAATCCTGATGCATCACGTGGCACATGAAGTGCCCGTAATAGAGCTTGTGGATCAGATCGGCGTCGATCTCTGGCGGCAGATCTTCCAGCCAGTCGCGGTCATTGCGGCGCAGCGCGATGTCGAGCGCCAGGATGTCTTCGACCTCGTCCCGGTGCACCGCATGATACCGCACGGCCGCCCCCGCAGCGGCAAAACGGTGCAGACCCGCGATCTTGCCTTCGCGCGGCGTGCATTCGAAGAAATCCCCGCCGCGCCCGGCAAACAGCTGTTCAAGATAGGCGGCGGCTTCGTCGATGCCGCCGTCATGCATCTTCAGGATCAGGTGGTGTTCATACCGCGCGCGCCACTCGCGCATGCGCTTGGGCAGGATATCGGGCCAGAGCCGGCTGAGCCCCTGCATCACCCGGTCGGTCAACCCCCGCAACCCGGGGATCTTGTTCAGCCGCGCATCCATGGCCCCTTTCAGCGCGAAGAAGGTCGGCAGCCGGTCGGTGCCCAGCTTGTCGATCATCACGATCGTATCCTTGCCGTACCGGTCCGAGATGTCGAACACATCGCGATGCATGTATTCCGCGCTGACGGGCAGCGAGGAAAACGTGCTCAGGATATGGCGGCGCAGTTCGGTCAGGTCTTCGGGATCGTTGGTGCCGATATAAAAGACCTTCTCGGCGTCGTTGACCGGATAGGTGTCCAGCCGTACGGCAAACACCGCCAGCTTGCCGGCGCAGCCCGCGGATTCGTAAAGCCGCCGCTTGTCGGCATTGAACCGCGCGGGCGTGTCCGCATCCACATCGCGCACCCGCGCGCCATAGTCGGTGTCGGACGCGCGGCGATTTGTCGGCACCGGCGCGTCGGGGTCATAGTTGCGCGCCTCAAGCCGGGACAGGATCTCTTCCGGGGTTTGCCCCAGATCGATGCCCAGATGGTTGACCAGCACAAGCTGGCCATCCTCGTCCACCCGGGCATAGAGCGAGAGCTCGGTATAGGACGGCCCGCGCTCCACCAGCGAGCCGCCGGAATTGTTGCAGACCCCGCCGATGATCGACGCCCCGATGCAGGACGATCCGATCACCGAATGCGGCTGGCGGCCCAAAGGCGCCAGCAGCTTTTCCAGCGCGAAAAGCGTCGATCCCGGAAACCCGATCACCTGCCGGCCGTTCTGCACGATCTGGATCTTGTCCATCCGGCGGGTGTTGATCAGAACCACATCCCGGTCATAGCTGCCCTTCGGAGTGGACCCCTCCGTCAGGCCGGTATTGGCCGCCTGCATGATGACGATCTTGTCCGCCGCCACGCAGGCCTGCAGGACCCGCCACTGTTCCAGCAGGCTGCCCGGGCGGACCACCGCCAGGGCATCGCCTTCCCCCGAGCGGAACCCTTTCCGGTACCGCTCGGTCTGCTTCGCGCCGGTCAGGACATGAGACCGGCCCACGATCCCTGTCAGCGCATCAATCAGATCTGCGTCTGTCATTACCGTTCCCCCCATGTTCAATAAGCAACCGAAGGTAGCCATGTGGCAAGAGCCGGGATGAGGAAAACCAGAACCAGACCCGTCAGCTGCAGCAGAACGAAGGGAATGATCCCGCGATAGATGTCCAGCAGCCGGATTTGCGGCGGGCAGACACCTTTCAGATAGAAGAGCGCAAATCCCACAGGCGGCGTCAGGAAGGACGTCTGCAGCGTCACCGCGACCAGAATGACGAACCACACCAGCGCCGGTTCATCCAGAACGCCGAAGCCGTTCACATCCAGCCCCAGACCGTTGATCACCGGCCGCATCAGCGGCAGCACGATCAGGGTGATTTCGATCCAGTCCAGAACGAAGCCCAGCAGGAAGACGATGAAGAGGATAAAGAACACCGTGCCCGTCGCGCCGAACCCGGTGGAGGCGACCATGCCCTCGATGAACTCGTCCCCGCCCAGTTCGCGCAGGACATAACTGAAGATCGTCGCGCCAAGGAAAATCGCGAAGATATAGGCCGTGGTGTTGAAGGTGGACACCAGAACGTTCCACAGCTTGGCAAAGGTCAGTTTGCGATAGCCGATCGCCAGCAGCGTCGCCCCCAGGGCACCGACGCCAGAGGCTTCGGTCGGCGTCGTGATGCCGGCGAAGATGGACCCCAGCACCGACAGGATCAGCGCCAGCGTCGGAATGACCGCGATCAGCACATCCTTCACCGCAGCCCAGTCCGGGGCAACCGCGCCTTCGGGCACCGGCGCGACGTCGCGTTTGATCATCGCCAGCACGAAGATATAGACCAGATACAGGATCCCGATGATCACGCCGGGAAAGACCGCGGCCATGAAAAGATCGCCGACCGACAGGGCCATCTGATCGGCCATGATCACCAGCATGATCGACGGCGGGATCAGGATCCCCAGCGTCCCGGACGCAGCCACCACGCCGGTGGCGAGCGCCTTGTTGTAACGCTGCTCCATCATCGAGGGCAGCGACAGCACCCCCAGCAACACAACCGATGCCCCGATAATGCCCGTGGACGCGGCCAGAATGATCCCGATCAGGGTTACGGTGATCGCCAGCCCGCCGCGCACCGTCCCGAACAGTCGCTGCATCGACGTCATCAGCCGTTCGGCCACACCGGATTCGTCCAGCATCAGCCCCATGAAGATGAACATGGGCAGCGCCACCAGAACCGCGTTGGACATGGTCGCGTAGACCCGGTTCACCGTGGCCCCCAGCGTCAGATAGTCGAGCCCGGTGAAGCTGCTCTCCCACGGCATCCAGGCCCAGAGGTCAAAATAATTGTCCGCCACATAGGCCAGACCGCAGAAGACAACCCCGATACCGGCCAGAACCCATGCCACCGGGAAGCCGGTGAAGAGCAGCCCGATGAAGGCGAAGAACATGGTGATGACGAGCTTGTCTTCGGTGCTTTCCACCAGAAACGTCAGCCCCAGAGCCACAGCGGCAAAGACCGCCAGCGCGCCCAGTACCACCCAAAGACTGCGGCCTTCGCGCTCCTGCGGGCGACCGGCGAAGATCGCGTGCAGATCGTGGATCAGCCGGGCCAGCGCCGCCAGTCCCACCAGCGCGAAACTTACCGGGATCACCGCCTTCAGCGCCCAGCGGGCCGGAAGACCCGTGGGGCTGCTGGACCGTTCGCCCACGCGCCAGCTTTCATAGAAATAGTCCCAGCCCTGATCGACCATCAGATAGATCACCGGCGCCAGCAGGCACAGGATCCCGACCGCCTCGATGATCCGCTGCGACCGGCGGCTCAGTTGCATATGGAGCAGGTCGACGCGCACATGGCTGTCGGTGACCATGGCATAGGACACGCCGAACATGGTCACGATGCCGTAAAGATGCCACTGGATCTCATCCAGCTTGGGATAGTTCTGGTTCAGCGCATAGCGCAGCGCGACCTGCGCCACGATCGCTGAAATCAGGACCACATTGGCCCACATGACCACATGGCCGATCCCCTTGACCGACCGGTCGATCGCCCGGGCCAGCGGCTGGCGGTCGGGATCGGGATGTTCTAGCAGATGTTCATAGGTTTCCAGCGGATCCTGGCCCGCATGCGGTTCGGGGGTCATGCACGTCTCTCCTCTGCGACCCGGCGCGGCGGCACGGGCCAGACGGTGGAAAATGGGAAGCAATGGGTCACCGGACCGCGCGCGGCGCGGCCCGGAAGATCACAGCGTTATTTGCGCGGCAGGAAGGCGTTCTGCTTCCACAGCGAATAGCCGTCACGGAAGTCGTTCAGGTCGCTGTAAACCTTGGCAAAAAACGGATCGTTGGCCGCTTCGCCTTCCGCGACCTTGTCCCAGGTGCTCTCAAACACCTCCAGCATTTCGGGGGACCACTGTTTGATCGTCACCCCGTTGTTTTCCACGTTATCGACCATCGCCGAGAACTGAAGCGCCTCGCCTTCGGCAAAGCTGTCCGCCATGGACGCCTTGCAGGCATTTTCCAGGATCGCCTTGTGCTGATCGCTCGCGCTGTTCCAGGTGTCCTTGTTGATCAGCAATTCAAAGATCGTCGCCTGCTGGTGCCAACCGGGGAAATAGTTGAACTTGACCAGCTTGTGGAACCCGAGCCGCGCGTCGATGGCCGGCATCGAAAACTCGGTGGCGTCGATGGCGCCCTTTTCAAGCGCGGGGAAGATCTCGCCCCCAGGCAGCAGCGATGTGGCCACGCCCAGTTCCTGCATCACCTTGCCGCCCAGCCCGAAGAAGCGCATCTTCAGGCCCTGCAGATCTTCCGGCGCATCGACTTCAGACGCGAACCAGCCCGAGGTTTCCGGAGCCAGAATGGCGCAGGGCAGAACCTTCACATTATATCCGGCCTGATCGTACATCTCCTGATACAGCGCCATACCGTCGTCGTAATAGAGCCACGCCATGTATTCGCCGGCCTCGGGTCCGAACGGGACAGCGGAAAACAGCGGCGCGGCGGGGATCTTGCCCGCCCAATATCCGGCGGTGGTATAGCCCGAATTGATCTTGCCCGACGACACGGCGTCGAGAATTTCAAACGGCGGCACCAGCTTGCCGGGTTCATAGACTTTCATCTTCAACGTCCCGCCGGACATCAGATCGAGCTGATCCGCGACGCGCGGAATGGGCGTGCCGAGCCCCGGCAAGGCCGAGGAAAAGGCGACGGGAGTTTTCAGCAAGAGCTTGTCCGCAGCCTGCGCGGCAGGCGCTGCGGCGACGAGGGCAGCGGCCGCAGCCGCAGTCAGTAGGGTTTTCATTGGCGTCCTCCAGATGGCCATTTGTTTGTCCACCGGATCCACATGATCCGATGTACTGGATAATTTAGTTTACCACTTACGCAATATCGGCGATGTACCATTACCCCGACGCATACCCGTCATGACTTTTTGTCGCACCTCTTGACCCGCAAAGCGCCAAACCAGTGCCTGCGGGCGCGCCGCCACCTTTAATGCGCAGTTCCCGCTTGAATTTTTTTCGCCGACGGCCTTTGATGGACGTGGTTCAAAAAAAATACCTCTGGACAGAAGGAGACCCGGTAGAATGGAGAAAATCCACGCCCTGCTGTCACCCATCGACCACGCATCCGTGGCCGAAAGCGTCGTGCAGCAAATCGAAGACATGATTCTGGCAGGAATACTCAGTGAAGGCCGGCGCTTGCCGTCAGAACGGGAAATGGCCGAAACGCTGGCCGTGTCGCGGCCGAAACTGCGCGAGGCCCTGAAGGTTCTGGAAGATCGTGGCCTGCTGACCGTCCGCCACGGCGAAGGCTCCTTTATCGCCCCGCTGACCGGAAAGGCCATGTCCCAGGCGCTGATCCAGCTTTACGGGCGCCATGGCAACGCCTTCTTCGACTATCTGGAATACCGGCGGGTCCAGGAATGCTTCGCCGCGCGCATCGCCGCCGAACGGGCGACGGAAACGGATCGCCAGATCATTCGCAAATACCTCGCCGCGCTGGAAAGCGATCTGAACCGGGGCGATGTGAATGCATCGCGCGAACATGATGTGAAATTCCATGCCGCCATCGTCGCCGCCAGCCACAACGCGACGCTGATTCACATGATGTCGTCGATCTATGACCTGACCAAGCAGACGGTATTCTATAACCGCGAATACCTGCGCACCATCGACGGGACCGGTTTGCTGCTGCACCAGCAGCATACGGCGATTGCCGACGCGGTCTGTTCAGGCAATCCCGAAGGCGCCAGCCGCGCCGCTGCGGCACATATCGATTTCGTCGAACAATCCATGCGCATCGGCATGGACAAGGCGCGGCGTGAAACCATCGCTGCCAAACGCGCGGCGCTGCTGGCCGACGAATTTCCCGACGATCCGCCGCCCGATCCGGAAGATCCGGCCGAGGCGGACTGACCCGGATCAGCCGTCGCCCTGCACGCGCAGGAAGGCGTCACGGAACCCCAGACGGCGCACGGAGCGCAGGGTGTCGCGCGCGGTGTCCTCGTCGCCCAGCGGCCCCACATACAGCACCCGAAGCGCGCCGCTGCGGCGCGGGTAATCCTGACGCAATACCGACAGCCCCTGCGCCTGCAGAAGCGCCGTGATTTCGTCGGCCTTCTTCGCGGTGCGGAAGGACGCAACCTGGGCATAGCGCCCATCTTGCGGAAATTGCGGCGCCTCGCCCTTGCGGTTCGGCGGAATGGCCGGCAGCAGATCCGACAGCCCCGGCGGCGCGACCGATGGCTGCTGCCCGCAGACCGGCGCCCCATCGGTTCCGATCCGCGCGGCCCAGACAGGGGCGCCGTCCAGCGTCATCCGCCAATAGGCACACCCGGTGCTGTCGACGAATTCCGCCCCCGCGAAATCCGCGGGCGGCAATTCCGCCGGATCGGCCGACACCACGCACGGCATCGCCACCAGCGCCAAAAGGATCATCCGCAGCATTGCCTCGCCCTATTTCGTGCCGAACATGCGGTCCCCGGCATCGCCGAGCCCCGGAAAGATATAGCCCTGTTCGGTCAGCCCAACATCCAGCGCCGCGGTCACGATGGGCACGTCGGGATGCGCCTCCTGCATCCGCGCCACGCCTTCGGGCGCCGCCAGCAGGCACAAAAACCGGATATTCTGCGCGCCCGCCTCTTTCAGCAGGTCGATCGCCGCGACCGACGAATTCCCCGTGGCCAGCATCGGATCGAGCGCGATGACCATCCGGTCTTCCAGCGCCTCGGGCACCTTGAAGTAATATTGCACCGGCTGCAGGGTTTCCTCGTCCCGGTAGAGCCCCACGAACCCGACCCGCGCCGACGGCACCAGTTCCAGCACCCCGTCCAGCAACCCGTTGCCCGCCCGCAAGATGGAAATCAGCGCCAGCTTCTTTCCATCCAGCACCGGCGCGTCCATTTCCATCAGCGGGGTTTCGATGGTTTCCGTGGTCATCGGCAGGCCGCGGGTGATCTCATAGGCCAGAAGCTGGCTGATCTCGCGCAAAAGCCGCCGGAACTGCCCCGACGATGTGGTCTGATCGCGCATATGGCTCAGCTTGTGCTGCACCAGCGGGTGGTCCACCACCGTCAGATGCGGGTCCTGGGGTGCGGGTTCAGTCATCCTTGGCCTCCAGCGCGGTCAGAAGATCGGCCCGGGTCGCGGCGTCGCAAAACGCGGCTTGGGCGGCGGTGATATTGATGGCGCGAAACGTGTCGTCCTGCCACCCAAAAACATCGCTGAGCCGGTCGTATTCCCGCGTCAGCGACGTGTGGAAGAAAGGCGGATCGTCCGTAGACACGGTGACCGGCACCCCTGCCCGGCGCAACCGGTCGATGGGATGGGCTTTCCAGTTGGGGTAAAGACCAAGCGCGATATTCGATCCGGGGCAGATTTCCAGAACCACGCCGTCTTCGGCCAGACGGTCCACCAGCGCCGGATCTTCGATTGCCCGGACGCCGTGACCGACCCGGGTCACGCGCAAATCGTCCAGAACACCGCGCACGCTGTCGGGCCCGCCCCATTCGCCTGCATGCGCGGTCAGACCCAGCCCGGCTTCGCGCGCCATGTCGAAGCTGTAGGCGAAATCGGCGGGCAGCCCCACCCGTTCGTCGCCGCCGATGCCCAGCCCGACCACCCAAGCCCCGGCGGTTTCCGCCGCACACAGTGCGGCGCCCTTCGCACGCTCGGGCCCCAGATGCCGGATCGGCGTGACCACCCCGCGCAAGCGAAGGCCGTGGCGCGCCTCTGCCCGCGCGGCGGCTTCGGTCATGGCCGCCAGATAATCGCGCCATGCCGTCAGATCATTGCCGCCGCAGAATTCCGGGCTGACAAAGGTTTCGGCATAGATCACGCCCTGTTCCGCCAGATCCTCGCAGATCGCGGTGACCAGCCGCGCATAGTCGTCGGGCGTTGTCAGCACCGCCGTTGCAGCGTCATAGACCTGCAGGAAGCGGGTGAAATCGCTGAAATCGTACCCGCCACGCTCGTCGAAAACCCGGTCGAGCCGATGGGATTTTTCCGCGGCGATGCGCCGTATGAAATCGGGCGGTGCGGCGCCCTCAAGATGCAGATGCAGCTCGATCCTGGGGACGTCTGTCACAAAAAGCTCCTACCTGGATCCTGGCCCGGCACGCCCAGATGCGCGGCGACACTGGCGCCGATATCGGCGAAGGCGCGCAGGCCGACGGCGCGCTGCCCGGTTTCGCCGACGATGCAGCCCAGCACCGGAACCCGTTCGCGCGTATGGTCGGTGCCGCGCCATGTGGGGTCGTTGCCATGATCGGCGGTGATCAGCAGCAGATCGCCCGGCTGCAGCGCCGCGATCATCCGGCCCAGAACCCCGTCCACCCATTCCAGCGCCCGGGCGTAGCCGCTGACATCGCGGCGATGGCCATAAAGACTGTCGAATTCCACCAGATTGGCGAAGGTCAGCGACCCCGGCTCCGCTGTCGCCACCGCCTCCAGCAGATCCTGGGCCAGTTCGGCGTCGGTGCCCTTGGTGACGGTGTCGATCCCATGGCCGGAAAAGATGTCGCCGATTTTCCCGATCGCATGCACCCGGTGCCCGGCGCCCTGCACCCAGTCGCACAGGGTGGGCGCAGGCGGCGCCACGGCGAAGTCGCGGCGATGGCCGGTGCGGGTGAACCCGTTCTGCGCGTCGCCGACAAAGGGGCGCGCGATCACCCGTCCCACGCGCATGTCGTGCAGCACCGGCGCCGCTGCCCGGCACAGATCCAGCAGCCGGTCCAGCCCGAAAGCCTGTTCATGCGCGGCGATCTGGAACACGCTGTCGGCGGAAGTATAGCAGATGGGCCAGCCGCTTTGCAGATGCGCTGCCCCCTCTTCGGCCAGGATCACCGTGCCCGAGGCGTGCCGGTTGCCCAGAATGCCATCCGTCCCCGCCAATGCGCAGATCCGCGCCACCAGATCGTCGGGAAAACAAGGGCGGGTATCAGGGAAATAATGCCAGTCCCACGGCACCGGGACCCCGGCCAGTTCCCAATGGCCCGAGGGCGTGTCCTTGCCGCGCGACACTTCCGTCGCCGCCCCCCACAGCCCCGTGGGCGTGGCCCCCAGCCCGCGCGCCTTGACCCCCGAGGCCAGCGTCAGCGCCGCCCCCAGCCCGAGACCGTCGAGGTTGGGCATATGCAGCGGCCGCTCGCGCCCCTCATCCGCCCGGCCCGTCGCACAGGCCTGCGCGATATGGCCGAGCGTATTGGCCCCGGTGTCGGGCTTGCCATCGTTGAAGAAACTGTCGGCATCGGGCGCGCCGCCGATCCCGACCGAATCCATCACCACGAGGAATGCGCGGGGCATGGCCTATCCTTCCATCTGTGCCTTGGCGAAGGCTTCGGGCAGAAGCTCTTCGATCTTCATGGTCAGGGTAGCGCCCGCCATCGTACCCATCGTCACCGCAACGCCCTTGGGCGCGAATTCGGCGATCTTCTGCCGGCAGCCGCCGCAGGGCGTGACGGGCGAAGGGGCATCGCCCACCACAGCGACCTCGGCGATCTCGGTGTCGCCGGCGGCGACCATCGCGGCAATGGCACCGGCCTCGGCGCAGGTGC
>JAGQRU010000002.1 GCA_020425105.1 Paracoccaceae bacterium | reverse complement strand
TGCAACCGGGTGCGCCTGACCTGCACCGGAGAACTGTATATGTGTCTGGGACAAGAAGATCGCGCGGATCTGCGGAAGCCGCTGCGCGATCATCCGGCAGACGACGCCCCACTGCACGCCGCCATTCGCGCCGCCATTGCCCGGAAGCCGAAAGGTCATGATTTCGACTATGGGCGCCAGCGGGTTCAAGGCCAGATGACGCGGCACATGAGCCACACCGGCGGCTGAGACAGCAGGTCCGACTGGTCGGACCCGCGCGTGCCGGAAGTCAGTATACGCCGACCATTTCGTCAGGCTGTTGCGTTCCCGACCGGCGTTTCTGAGGCACCAGGTTAATCACGACTTCGCACGCCCGATCCCCCCGCGCGATCGATTTCGGGATATCGACTTGACCATGGCCGACGTGATCTTCGGCCATCTGCGCGAAGACCTGTTTTGTCATCGTGCACAGTTGCGGACGCCCGACGACGCGCTTGCCAAACGGGCAGACCCGTGCCCGAAGCACAATCTTTTCCGGATCCGCGGAAACGATATCGAATTCGCCGCCGATGCGGCGCTTCATTTCGACCATCGCTTCCGCAAGGTCCTTGTGATCCAGCGGCTCGTCGCCATTCTGTTCCATAAGCCGCTCGGTCAACTCGCGCGCAAACAGCCGCCCTGCATACGCAATTGCGTCTTCGGTCGCCGATACGGAATCCATGGCAACAAACATGTCGCTAAGATTGGCCAGCAAACTGATCGCGAAGTCTGAGCGGTCGTTAAAACGTTCGAAATCCTGATCTTGAAAAGTAGTCATGTCTCACACCCCGTAATGACACTTTCAAGCTGGGCGTCAGATATTGCCCAAGCGTTAGCGATCGGGATTGTAATCTTTTTCCACACCGAAAACGCCTAATGGGCAACCGGCAGCCGGGTTTGCACAATTTCAGCCCACCAGGAACAGCCCGCCGGGATGGCCTCATCGTTGAAATTATACGCAGGATCGTGGACCGGAGCCGAATCACCATTGCCCATGACGATATAGGCTCCGGGGCGGGCCTGAAGCAGATAGGAAAAGTCCTCGCCCCACATCACCAGGGGCGCGTCGCCACAGGTTCCTGACACATTGCGCGCGGCCTCAGCGGCGAATGCCGTCTCGGCCTCGGCATTGATCATCACCGGATAGCCCCGCCGATAGCTGACATGCGCGTCCCCGCCCGCGGCAGCCGCGATCCCGGTCGCCACGGCGGTCAGGCGCGCTTCGATCAGGTCGCGGATCCCGTCATTGAGGGTGCGCACCGTCCCGCGCAAATCCACCGATGGCGGGATCACATTATGCGCCTTGGTGGCGGATTCGATGCTGGTGACGGACAGCACCGCCTGAGCCACCGGGTCCAGATTGCGGCTGATCACCGTCTGCAATCCCAGCACGATCTGGCTCGCGATCACGATGGGATCGACCGTGTCCTGCGGTTTGGCCGCGTGCCCGCCATGGCCCCGGACGGTGATGTTGAATTCGTCGGTCGCGGCAAAGAACGGACCCGGACGGATTGCGAATTGCCCTGCCGGAAGCCCGGGCCAGTTGTGCATGCCATAGACTTCATGAATGCCGAACCGGTCCATCAGCCCGTCATCGAGCATCGCCTTGCCGCCGCCGCCGCCTTCCTCCGCCGGCTGAAAGATCACAACCGCCGTGCCGTCGAAGTTCCGCGTTTCCGCCAGGTACCGGGCCGCGCCAAGCAGCATGGCGGTGTGCCCGTCATGACCGCAGGCATGCATCTTGCCCGGTTCGGTCGATGCATAGTCCACCCCGGTCGCTTCGAAGATCGGCAGCGCGTCCATATCCGCGCGCAACCCGACAACCCGCCCGGAGGTGTCGGCCCGCCCGCGGATCACCCCGACCACACCGGTGCGCCCGATCCCCGTTTCGACCGCATCGCAGCCGAAGGCGCGCAGCTTGTCGGCCACCAGCGCGGCGGTGCGATGGGTGTCGAACTGCAATTCGGGATGCGCGTGAATGTCCTGCCGCCACGCGGCGATTTCCGGCAGCCATTCGGCAAATCTGTTCTTGATCGGCATGGTCGCGCTCCGTTCTGCGGTCGCAGCCTAGCGCGGCACCGGACGCAGCGCCAGCGCCCGTCAGTGCATCTTCTTGCGGATCCGCTCCACCATGTACCAGACCGCGATCACGACCGGGGGCGTGACCAGAGCCGCCATCGCGGTTTTTGAAAGATCCAGCGCATAGCCGACCGGCCCCATCAGATAGAGCGCCAGATTGATGGCGTAATAACTGATCGCGACGACCGACAGACCTTCGACGGTCTGCTGCAGGCGCAATTGCATATCTGCGCGCGCATCCATGCTGGCCAGCAGCTTCTGGTTCTGGGCGGACCGTTCCACGTCCACCCGGGTGCGCAGCAATTCCCCGGCCCGGGTGGCGCGGTCGGTCATGCGCGCCAGCCGCTCTTCGCTGGAGCCGACGGTGCGCATGGCGGGATCGAACCTGCGCAGCATGAATTCACGCAAGGTCTGGCGACCGTGCACATGGGTTTCGCGCATCGCTTCGATCCGCTGGGTCACCAGCGCGGCATAGGCCCCTGTGGCGCCGAACCGGAAGCTGGACTTGGCTTGCATGTTTTCCAGCCCCGCGGAAATTTTCAGCAGCGATTTCAGCGTCGCCTCCGACGGCTTGGACTCGCTGCTCATATCGTCGATCAGATCGGACAGATCGTTTTCGGTGTTGTTCATCTGCCCGGTCAGTTCGCGCGCCATGGAAAGTCCCAGCATCGACATGGTCTTGTAGGTCTCGATCTCGCTCAGGCGCTGCACGATCCGGCCGATGCGGTTGGGGCCGGTTTCAGGGCGGGCGAAGACCGCCATACGGATATGCCCGTTGGCATCGATGCGGAAATCGCTGGCCACGATCGCGGCGTCATCCACGACCGAACTGCAGGCGACGCTTTCCGGCACGAACCAGTCCACCACCTTTTTTGCCACATCGGCATCGGACTGAAACAGTTCCACCCGGATCAGGGCCGACGTCACCCGGACGCCGGGCACTTTTGCCAGCCAGTCGGCCGGGAAGAGCTGAAACGCATGCCCGGCAAACGGCTGATCGGCGACACCGTCAGAAAACAGCGTATAGGACACAAATTCCGTGTGGCTTTCCCATTTCAGCATGTGCTTGCCCAGCGGGCCGAAATAATGGGTCGCGTCGGGTTGCGGATGCGGCACCCCGTGCCGGTCCAGCAGATCCATCAAATGCGCGCGGTCCAGATCCCGGTCTCGCGCAGCAGCATTCTGCGGATGCTTGATCGCAAGAAACAATGCCCTGCAAGGCGCTTTCAGGGACGGAAAGGGACGCGCATGCAGTTCATTTGCGAGCGCATAGCGCAGGTCATGATCTTCCATGGGGCACTCGGGACCTGTTTATGTGGCGTGAATGACGGGCAGTCACAGGGGCTGCGCGGCGGGCAGATGCATCGCCCGCCGCAACAAGGTCACTTGGTTTTCTTAAGCTCTTCCATCGCCTCGTTCACCTGGCCTTTCAGCTGGGTATAGGCTTCTTCATTGGCATCGCGCGCGCTGTCGGCCAGCTTGCGCATCAGCACCAGCGCCTTTTCAACAGCCGCGCCATAAGCTTCGGTGCGCTTGGAGATCGCGTCCGGGCCGGTGGTTTCATCCACCCAGGCCGCGTGTTCGCGCGCCGCGCTGGTCAGTTGGCCGAAAACTTCCATCTGCTTTTCCAGCAGGTCCTTATACGCTGCGGCGGCCGCCTTGTTGGCATCGACCATCGCTTCGAAATTCTTCCGGTTCATTTCAAACACGCCGGACATGTCGAAGGCCGGGCTCTTGGCCGGTTCGAACACGCTGAACATCCGGTTCGGGTCGAAATACTTCCGCACATCGTCCGGATCGAACATCTTGAACATGGTGCTGAAATCGTAGGGGTTCTTGATCACGTCTGTCTCTCCCGATTTGCTGGCAGGCACGCTGCCCCGTCGCGGGGCCAAGCATAGCGGTCTTGTTGATGCCGCGTCACCCCGTGCGACAGAATCACACTGCCGCGAGCAGCCTTCCGTGACCAGAGAAAATGGCTTATCCGCGACCGCAAGGGTCCACATTCGCGGACCTGAATGGGAGCACCGCCATGCAACGACCGCCCCTACCCCTGACCCGCGACCTGGTGATGATCGGTGGCGGGCATGCCCATGCGCTGGTCTTGCGCCGCTGGGGCATGGCGCCGGTGCCGGGGGTACGGCTGACGGTGATCAATCCCGGCCCCACCGCGCCCTATTCGGGCATGCTGCCGGGCCATGTGGCGGGGCATTACGGGCGCGCCGATCTGGACATCGATCTGGTCAAGCTGGCGCGGTTTGCCGGAGCGCATCTGATCCTTGGCGCCGCGACCGGGATCGACCGGGACCGGCGGCTGGTCCATGTCGCCGGACGCGGACCGGTCTTTTACGACATCGCCTCGATCGATGTGGGCATCACCTCGGCCATGCCGTCGCTGCCCGGCTTCGCGGAATTCGGCGTGCCCGCCAAGCCGCTGGGCGTTTTCGCCCACCGCTGGGCCGCGTTTGTCGATCAGGTGGCGGGCAGCACCCGCCCGGCGCGGGTCGCCGTGATCGGCGCCGGCGTGGCGGGGGTCGAGCTTGCGCTGGCCATGGCGCACCGGCTGCGTACCGCGGGCGCGACCGGCGCCACGGTCACGCTGATCGAAACCGGACAGGCACTGTCGGCGCTGAAGCCGCGCGGGCGCCGGATGTTGAAGGACCGGCTGGCGCGCACGGGCATCGGCCTGCTGGAACAGGCGACCCTGACCCATCTGACCGGCAGCGCGCTGCATCTTGCCGATGGCCGTGTGCTGGCCTTCGATTTCTGCACCGGTGCTGCGGGTACCCGGCCCCATGACTGGATCGCGGATACCGGGCTGCAACTGACCGATGGTTTCATCGATGTGGGACCGGACCTGCGCAGCCTGTCGGATCCCCGCCTTTATTCGGTGGGCGATTGCGCCCATCTGACCCACGCCCCGCGCCCCAAGGCCGGGGTCTTCGCGGTGCGCGAGGCGCCGGTGCTTTACGACAACCTGAAAGCCGATCTGACCGGCCGGGGCCGCCGCCGCCCCTATCGGCCGCAGGGGGATTATCTGAAGCTGATCTCGCTGGGCGGCAAGGACGCGCTGGTGGAAAAGCAATCGGTGACGCTGGCCAGCCCGCTGCTGTGGCGGCTGAAGAACCGGATCGATCAGGCCTTCATGGACAAGTTCCGCGCCCTGCCGGCGATGACGCCGCCGCCGTTGCCCGCGATCCGGGCCGAAGGGCTGCGCGAACTGGTCGAAGACCGCCCGCCGCTCTGCGGCGGCTGCGGCGCGAAGCTGGGACCGGCACCGCTGTCGGAGGTTCTGGCCGGGCTGCCCGCGCCGCAGCGGCCCGATCTGCGCTCGGGTCCCGGCGACGACGCGGCGGTGCTGGATCTGGGCAGCGGCCGGGTGCAGGTTCTGACCACCGACCACCTGCGGCCGCTTCTGGGCGACACATGGCGCATGGCGCAGATCACCGCGCTGCATGCGCTTGGCGATGTCTGGGCGATGGGCGCGGCGCCGCAGATCGCGCTGGCGAACCTGACCCTGCCCGCGATGCGCGACGAGATGCAGGCCGCGACGCTGGCGGACATTACCGCCGCCGCCAGCGCGGTCTTCCGCGA
The DNA here is from genome assembly GCA_020425105.1 of Paracoccaceae bacterium. GTDB lineage: Bacteria > Pseudomonadota > Alphaproteobacteria > Rhodobacterales > Rhodobacteraceae > Meridianimarinicoccus. Next base: position 19,731 of record JAGQRU010000002.1, on the reverse strand, counting down.
CGCAGGCGCGGATCTGGCGGGGGGCCACACCACCCAAGGGCCGGAACTGTCCATCGGGTTCACGGTCACCGGGCTTTGCGACGGTCCGCCTCTCTGTCTGGACGGCGCGCGGGCGGGCGACATGGTGATCCTGACCCGCCCCATCGGCACCGGCACGCTGCTGGCCGCGGAAATGCGCGGTCAGGCCGATGGCGCGGACATGGCCGCGCTCTACGATCTGCTGTGTACCCCGCAGGCGGATGCGGCGGCGCTGCTGACGCCGGAAGCCCATGCGATGACCGATGTCACCGGGTTCGGGCTGGCGGGGCACGCTCTGGCCATGGCGCGGGCGTCGAACCTGCATCTGGAGCTGGACCCGGACCGCGTCGCGGTCCATGCCGGAGCCCTCGCGTTGGCGGAAGCCGGGCTGCGGTCCTCGCTCTTCGCCGCGAACAAGAGCCATGCCGCCTCCGCGATGGACGGGTTCGACGGCAATGCCCGCACCGATCTTCTGTTCGATCCGCAAACCTGCGGCGGCTTTCTGGCGGCAGTGCCCGAAGCCCGTGCGGTCGCTCTGGTGACGGCGCTGCGCGATCTGGGCCATGGCGCGGCGATCATCGGACAGATGCGCGCGGGCGCGCCGGGGATCAGCCGCGCGGTGCTTTAGGCACCGCTGCCCGCAAGGCCGCGTCGAGGCGCGGCAATGCCTCGCGCAGACCGTCAGGGTCGAGCCGGTCCAGCGCGACCTCGCCACGGATCGCTGGCATATGACGGGCCGATGACCGGCGGTAGCGCGGATCGTAATGGGTCTGCATCAGGCTCGCGGCCACATCCCGGAACGCGCCGTCGTGCACCTGCGCCTGCCAGGCCTCGACCTGCGCCGCGCCGTGCAGGCGCCGCAGCCGGGCGATGGTGGCGGCAAACCCGTCCGGATCGGCCACCAGATCCGCATAGGCGGTCAGGAAATACGCCGCCCGCGCGTCCAGCGGCGCGGAGATCCGCACCCGGGGCGCGGCGCACATCGCGGCCCAGATTTGCGGCGGCACGATGCGGTCGCCGACCTTGGAGCTTTCCGCCTCCACCACCACCGGGCGGGCAGGATCGAACCCGGCCAGGGCCTGGGCGATCCCGCCTTCGAACCGCTTCTGGCTGGGCTGCGCTTCCGCCTGCCCGCCGAAGATCGACCCGCGATGCCGCGCCAGCCCTTCCAGATCGAGCACCTGCCACCCCGCCCCGGCCAGCAGGGCCAGAAGATCGGTCTTCGCGGTGCAGGTCATCCCGTCCAGCACCACGAACGGATGGGGCACCGGGCGGTCGTACATGTCGCGCACCACGAGGCGGCGATAGCTGCGATACCCGCCCACCAGCGTCTCCGCCGGCCAGCCGATTTCGCGCATCAACCAGCCGAAGGTGCCCGACCGCTGCCCGCCGCGCCAGCAATAGACCAGCGGNNGCGGCCGCCAGCCGCCCGGCCTGTCTGCCAGCGGCCCTTCCAGATGCCGGGCGATATTGGCCAGAACCAGACCGGCGCCCAGCTTGCGCGCCCCGAACCGGCTTTGCTGCACATACATCGTGCCCACCCGGGCGCGTTCGTCATTGTCGAGCACCGGCAGGCTCAGCGCCCCGGGAAGATGATCTTCGCCATATTCGCCGGGCGAGCGCGCGTCGATCAGATCGTCGAACCCCGCGCGGGAGAGATCGGACAGGTCGGTGAGTTCAAATGCCATGCTCCCGCCTACACCGGGCGCGGCGGCACGAAAAGGGTGTGCGACGCCGCCATTTCGTGAGCAGGAGCCGGAGAGAGAGGGAGGCAGGCCTGCGCGACACCGCGCCAGGGTGCCGCCGCTGCGCGACGACGGGAAAGGGGCGCTCCCGCCAGTCAGCGCGGCCTGCCGCGCTTCCCGTTGGGCCGGGCCGCGCCCGTTCCGGGCGCGGCGGGTGCCGCGGGGCGGCCAAGGTTATTCCAGACTGCGCAGAACCCGCGCCGGGCGTACCGCCAGCGGTCTCCAGACGAAGGCCAGACCGGCCAGCAGGTTTGCCAGCACCCCTCCGGCAACGATGGCCAGGGCGGACCCGGCGTCAAAGACATAGGGCGCCTCCATCACCCGCGCCATCACCGCCCAGCCCGCCACCGCCCCGGCGGCCAGCGCGACCGCCCCCGCTGCCGCCCCGAGCAGGGCGGAGCGCAGCGCGAAACTGCCCAGGATCCGCACGCGGCTTGCCCCCAGCGTCTTCAGCACCGCGGCTTCATAGATCCGCGCCCGTTCCCCCGCGGCGGCGGCCCCGACCAGCACCACGAACCCGGTCAGCAGCGTCGCCCCCGCCCCATAGGAGATCGCCGCCGCGAGACCGCGCAGGACACCGGCCACATTGTCGATGGCATCGCGCACCCGGATGGCGGTGATGTTGGGATAAGCGCCGGCCAGATCGCGCAGGATCGCCGCCTCTGCGTCGGGATCGGCATAGACGGTCGCGATATGCGTGTGCGGCGCCCCGGCGAGTGCCGCCGGGTTCAGCGCCAGCACGAACCCGATCCCGGCATTGGAGAAATCGACTTCGCGAAAGCTCGCGATCTCGGCCTCGATATCCCGGCCCAGAATATTGACGGTGATCCGGTCGCCCAGGGACAGGCCCATTTCCGCGGCCTCTTCGGCGGCGAAGCTCGCCAGCGGCGGGCCGGCATAGTCCGGCGCCCACCAGGTCCCGGCCACCAGGCGGGTGTTCTGCGGCACGGTTTCCGAATAGGTCACCCCCCGATCCCCCCTCAGCACCCAGTGCTCCCCGGCAACCTGCCGCGCGGGTTGTCCGTTGATGCGGGTGATCACCCCGCGCAGCATGGGCGCCGTGTCCACGCGGCTGACCTGAGGATCCGTCCGCAGCCGGTCGAGAAAGCCCGCCAGCTGGTCCGGCTGAATATCGACGAAGAAATAGGACGGCGCCACATCCGGCAAATCGCGCTCGATCGCGCCGCGCAGGTTGCTGTCGATCTGCCCGACCGCCGCCAGGACGCTGAGCCCCAGACCCAGAGACAGCACCACGGCGCCGGCGTCCTCCCCCGGTCCGCCGACAGCGCCCAGAGCCAGCCGCAGGGCGCTGCGGCCGCGCACCCGCCGGCGGCGGGCGGCCCAGCGGCACAGAGCCCGCACCCCCGCCGCGGTGCCCGTCAGCACCACCAGCGCCCCGACCACGCCGCCCGCCGTCCACAAGGTCAGCCAGGGCATGCCCGACAGCCCCGCCGCGGCCCCGATCAGCGCGGCAAGCAACAGCGCGATCACCGCCAGAAGGCGCGGACGCGGCAAGGCCCGCGCGCGCCCGGCGGGCATCCCGTCGCGAAACAGCGCCGCCGGGCGCACCTCTTCCGCCCGCGCCAAAGGCCACAACACAAAGATCAGCGCGGTCAGCGTCCCGTAAAGCGCCGCCTCGGCCAGCGGCCCGGCCCGCAGCGCCAGATCCAGCGGCACCGGCAGCCGCGCGGCGATCACCGGCGCCAGAGCCAGCGGCAGCACCGCCCCCAGCACCAGCCCGGCCAGCACGCCCACAACGGTCAGCACGCCCATCTGGATCAGATAGATGGCAAAGACCGTGCCGCGGCCGGCGCCCAGCGTCTTCAGCGTGGCGATCACCTCGGTCTTGCCCGTCAGATAGGACCGGACCGAGGCGGAAACTCCCACCCCGCCCACCGCAAGCCCCGCCAGCCCGACCAGCACCAGAAACGTCCCGATCCGGTCAACGAAGCGCCGCACCCCCGGTGCGCCGTCACGGCTGTCGCGCCAGCGCAGGCCGTGATCGCGAAACGCGCCCTCCGCCTCGGCCTGCAGCGCGCCCAGATCCGCCCCGTCGGGCAGATCCAGCCGGTAGCGGGTCTCGTACAACGTCCCCGGCGCCAGCAGCCCCGAGGCGTCAAGCGCCGCGCGCCGCACGATGGTGCGGGGGCCCAGCGCGAAGCCCGCGCTCGAGGCGTCAGGTTCCGTCACCAGTTCGGCCATCAGAACGAAGGCCTGCCCGCCCAGCCGGACCCGGTCGCCCAGGGACAGGCCCATCCGGTCGATCAGCACGCGCTGCATCACCGCCCCGGGCAGCCCGTCCTGCCCGTCCAGCGCCCGGGCCAGCGGCTGGGCCGGGTCCAGCACCACAGTGCCGGTCAGCGGATAGGCGCCGTCCACCGCCTTGACCTGGGTCAGCGCGCGGTCGGTGACACCGGCCCGGTCCACCACCGCCATGGACCTGAAATCATAGATCTCGGACACGCCCGCTGCGCGGTCGGCCATCCAGGCGCGTTCGTCCGGGTCTGCGGCGCGATAGGTGAACGACATCTCGGCATCGCCGCCCAGCAGCGCGGCCCCATGCACGCGCAACCCCTGATGAATGGCGCTGCGCACCATGCCCACCGCAGCAATGGCCGTGACGCCAAGGATCAGGCAAAGCAGGAACACCGTCACCCCGCGCATCCCGCCGCGCAATTCGCGCCGGGCGATGCGGGCGGCCACGGCCAGCGTCATCGGCGCGGCTCCGCGCCCGGATCGGCCACCAACCGCCCGTCGCGCAGATGCACCACCCGGTCGCAGCGCGCGGCAAGATCCGGCGCGTGGGTGACCATGACCAGCGTTGCCCCGTGCCGGTCGCGCAGACCGAACAGCAGGTCCATCACCGCCTGCCCGTTGGCGCCGTCCAGATTGCCGGTGGGCTCATCGGCCAGCAGGATCTGCGGCCGGGGTGCCGCGGCGCGCGCCAGCGCCACGCGCTGCTGTTCGCCCCCCGACATCTGCGCCGGATAATGATCGCGCCGCGCCGCCAGACCGACGGCCTGAAGCTCCGCCTCCGCCCGGTCGAATGCGTCGCGATGGCCCGCCAGTTCAAGAGGCGTTGCAACATTTTCCAGCGCCGTCATTGTGGGGATCAGGTGGAAGGACTGGAACACGACCCCCATATGATCCCGGCGGAACCGGGCAAGCCGGTCTTCGTCCAGGGCCGTCAGATCCTGCCCAAGGGCACGAACAGATCCGCGGGTCGCGGTTTCCAGCCCGCCCAGAAGCATGAGGAGCGACGACTTGCCAGACCCGGACGGCCCCACAAGCCCCAGCGTTTCGCCGCGCCCGACATCCAGCGTGATGTCTTTCAGGATGTTCACCGGACCGGCATTCCCTGCCAAAGTCAGGCTCACATCGCGCAGCGACAGGACGGGGTCGGTCATCAATAAGGCTCCTCGGCACATAGTCCACAACTTGGCATATGGCGCCTGCGCCGCGCGGCGCAAGCTGGCGGCGGCCGCTTTGCTGGTCTGCGCCGCGCTGGCGGCGGGCAGCGCGGGTCCCGCGCGGGCGGCCGATCCTGAGCCGCCGGTGGTCATCGCCGCATTGGGCGACAGCCTGACCCAAGGGTACGGGCTCCTGCCCGAAGACGGGCTGGTGCCGCAACTGGGCCGGTGGCTGGAGGCGCATGGTCAGAGCGTGCGGATGATCAATGCCGGGGTTTCAGGCGACACCACCGCCGGCGGCGCCGCCCGGATCGACTGGACCCTGACACCGGACGTGCAGGCGCTGATCGTGGCGCTTGGCGCCAATGACCTGCTGCGCGGCATCGACCCGGCGACCAGCCGCGCCAATCTGGACCGCATTCTGGCCACGGCGCAGGATCGCGGTCTGCCGGTCCTGCTGATCGGGGTGGCGGCGCCGGACAATTACGGGCCCGACTACAAGGCCGCGTTCGACGCCATATATCCCGATCTGGCGGCCCGCTATGACACCTTGCTGATCCCCGATCTTCTGGCGCCGCTGCGCAAATGGCGGACCGAGGATCCCGTCGCGCTGGCGGCGGTGATGCAGGATGACGGGCTGCATCCGAACCGCGACGGGGTCGCTCTTGTGGTCGATGCCATCGGGCCAGAGGTCGCGCGGCTGGTGGCCCGCGCACAGGCCGGGCCGTGACGGTGCCCTGCCCGCCTCACCCTGCCCCGATTTACGGCGCGCCGACGGGGGCGGTCTGATGGTGCTCGACATCCGGCACCTGACGAAATCCTTTCCCGGCGATCCCGACCCGGTGCGGGTTCTGTGCGGCATCGACCTACGTCTGGGCGCGGGCGAAAGTCTGGCGCTGACCGGCGAAAGCGGCAGCGGCAAAAGCACGCTTCTGACGCTGATCGCGGGGCTGGACGCGCCCGATGCCGGAACGGTCTGCATCGACGGACAGGACATCTGCCCCCTGCCAGACGCCGCGCGGGCAGCGCTGCGGCGGGACAGCGTCGGGCTGATCTTCCAGCAATTCAACCTGATCCCGTCGCTGACCGCCGGCGCCAATCTGTCGTTTCAGGCGCGGCTCGCCGGGCGGCAGGACCGCGCGTGGGAGGCCGAGATCGCCGCGCGGCTGGGCATCGCCGATCTGCTGGACCGCTATCCTGAACAGCTGTCGGGTGGGCAGCAGCAGCGCGTCGCGATCGCCCGGACGCTGGCCGCACGGCCCAAGCTGATCCTGGCGGATGAGCCCACCGGCAATCTGGACGAAGACCGCAGCGACGCGGTGCTGGCGCTGATGCAGGGCCTGAGCCGGGACAGCGGCGCCGCGCTGCTGATGGCGACCCATTCGATCCGTCTGGCCGGGCGGCTCGACCGGCGGGTGCATCTGAGCCACGGGCGGCTGAGCACATGACCGGACCGGGCTGGCGCGCGGCGGCGGGGGCGTTTCTGTCCCATTGGCGGCGGCACCCCGGTCAGGGCGCAACCCTGCTGCTGGGGCTGGCGCTGGCGACCGCGCTGTGGACCGGGGTGCAGGCGATCAACGCCGAAGCCCGCGCCAGCTATGACCGCGCCGCCGATCTGGTCGGCCAGCAGGGCCGCCCGGATCTGGTGGCGCGTGATGGCGGGCCGATCCCCGTGGCCACCTATGTGGCACTGCGGCGGGCGGGATGGCCCGTGGCGCCGATTTTGGAAGGTTCCCTGCGTCTGGGCGGGCGGCAGGTCAGCCTGCTGGGCCTCGACCCTCTCACCGCACCGGTCCTGCCCACGCCGGATGACGGCGGCACGGACAGCAGCGATGCCGATGCTCTGGCCGCCTTCATCGGACCGCCCGGCCAGTTCTTCGGCGCGCCCGCCACGTTGGCAGCCCTCGATCCCGCGCCGGACCAGATCCTGATCTCCGATAGCGGCCTGCCGCCCGGGCTTCTGGTGGGCGACATCGCCACGGTCGGGCGGCTGCTGCAGCGCCCCGACAACCTGTCGCGTCTGGTGTTGCTGGAGGACCCGCCGGCCCATGCCCCGCCGTTGGCGCGGATTGCCCCGGGGCTCGACCGCCGGGAGGCCGACAGGCAGGCGGATCTGACCGGGCTGACCGGCAGTTTCCATCTGAACCTGACCGCCTTCGGGGCGCTGTCCTTCGCGGTCGGATTGTTCATCGTGCACGGCGCGGTGGGGCTTGCGTTCGAACAGCGCCGGGGCATGGTCCGCACCCTGCGCGCCCTGGGTCTGCCCGCGCGCGATCTGGCGCTGCTGCTGGCGGCCGAATTGCTGTGCGCCGCGCTGCTGGCCGGGGGCATCGGGGTCGGGCTGGGCTATGTGCTGGCCGCAGCGCTGCTGCCCGATGTGGCCGCCACGCTGCAAGGGCTCTACGGGGCACCCGCCAGCGGAACGCTGACCCTGCGGCCCGGCTGGGTCGCGGCGGGGATGGGCATGGCCTTGGCCGGGACCGCGCTGGCGGCGGCGCAGAGCTTGTGGAGGATCTTTCACCTGCCGGTGCTCGCCGCCGCGCAGCCGCGCGCGTGGCGGCTGGCCTCCGCGCGCGGGATGCGGCGGCAGGCGCTGCTGGGGGTGGGGCTGATCGGGCTGGCCGCGGCTCTGACGGCGGGCGGATCCGGGTTGACCGCGGGTTTTGCGCTGCTGGGGGCGCTGCTGCTGGGCGCGGCGCTGATGCTGCCGCCCTGCCTTGCCGCCGCCCTGAGATGGGCGGAGACCCGCGCCCGGCACCCGCTGGCCCAGTGGTTCTGGGCCGACAGCCGCCAACAGCTTCCCGGCCTGTCGCTGGCCCTGATGGCGCTGCTGCTGGCGCTGGCGGCCAATATCGGCGTCTCGACCATGGTCGGCAGCTTCCGCGCCACCTTCACCGGCTGGCTGGATCAGCGTCTGGCGGCCGAAGCCTATGTCAATGCAGGCGACGCCGGAACCGCCGCGCGGCTGGCACCGTGGCTGCGCCAGCAAGGCGTGACGCTGCTGCCCCGCATCGACACCGCCGCGCGCCTGAACGGCCAGCCCGGCACGGTGCAGGGGCTGAGCGATGCCCCGACCTGGCGCACGCATTGGCCGATGATCGCGGCCCTGCCCGGCGCCTGGGACGATCTGGCCGCCGGGCGCGGGGTGTTCATCAACGAACAGCTTTCCCATCGCGGCGCCATCGGACCGGGCGGCGCCGTGCGCATCGACGGGACGGATCTGCCGGTTCTGGGCGTCTATTCCGACTATGGCAATCCCGCGCCCGAAGCGGTCATGGGGCTGGATGCCTTCCACGACCGCTTTCCCGACGAACCGCTGGTGCGCTTCGCCCTGCGCCTGCCGCCCGAGCGTGTCGCGGATGTCGCGGCGGCGCTCCGCACCCGTTTTGCGCTGCCTGCCGACCGGGTGCAGGATCAGCGCGCCATCAAGGCCCGGTCGCTGGAGATCTTTGAACGCACCTTCGCCGTCACCGCCGCCCTGAACCTGCTGACCCTGGGCGTCGCCGGTTTGGCGATCTTCACCAGCCTGCTGACGCTGAGCAGCCAGCGGCTGCCGCAGGTCGCGCCGGTCTGGGCCATCGGCACCCCGCGCCTGCGGCTGGGCGGGATGGAGCTTGCCCGCGCCGCCGCGCTGGCCGGAATGACCGCGCTGCTGGCGGTGCCGGTGGGGCTGGCGCTGGCCTGGATCCTGCTGGCGGTGGTGAATGTGGCGGCCTTCGGCTGGCGCCTGCCGATGCTGCTTTTCCCGCTGGACTGGCTGCGGCTGGGCGGGCTGGCCGTTCTGGCAGGCGGGGCCGCCGCGGCCCTGCCGGCGCTGCGGCTGATGCGGCGCCCCGCCGCCGATCTGCTTCGGGTCTTTGCCTATGAACGATAAGGGCTCTCCCATGGGCCGACGCCCGACCGCACAGGGGCGCCGCGCCCGCGACCGGTCCGGCCGGCTGGTCCGGGCGGCGCTGATCGTGATGCTGGCGGTGCTGGGCGCCAGAGCCATGGCCCAGGGGTTTGCCGGGCTGGGATCGGACGCCGACGGGTACACGCTGCCGGCCCCCGCCGCCAGCTTTCAGTTTCCAGCCGATCACGGCCCGCACCCGGATTTCCGGATCGAATGGTGGTATGTCACCGCCAATCTGACCGCCGCCGACGGCACCGCCTATGGCGTGCAGTGGACCTTGTTCCGGTCGGCGCTGGTGCCCCGCGCCGCGCCGGGTTGGGCATCGCGGCAGATCTGGTTCGCCCATGCGGGGCTGACCACCGCCGACCGGCAGTTCGCGGCCCAGCGGCGCGCGCGCGGCGGGATCGGACAGGCCGGGGTCACGCCGTCGCCTTTCGCGGCCTGGATCGACGACTGGCAACTGGCCGGGACCGACGATCTGGCGCGCCTGCAGATGACCGCGCGCGGCGATGACTTCGCCTATGACCTGACGCTGACCGCCGACGGGCCGCTGGTTCTGCACGGCGATGGCGGCTATTCGCTGAAATCCCCGCGCGGTCAGGCCAGCTATTACTATTCGCAACCCGGCTATCGGGTTTCCGGAGTTCTGCATCTGCCCGGCGGCCCGGTTCAGGTCACAGGGCAGGCCTGGCTGGACCGGGAATGGTCGTCGCAGCCGCTGGCGCCGACGCAGACCGGTTGGGACTGGGTCTCGCTGCATCTTGAGGACGGCGCCAAGCTGATGGTCTATCGCCTGCGCGACAGCGCGGCACCGGACTTCGTGCCGGCCACCTATGTCGCGCCGGGCGGCGGCGCACGCGCCCTGCCTGCGGGCGTGGTTGCGCTGGTCCCGCTGCACACCAGCCGTGTCGCGGGGCGGCGCATCCCCACAGCCTGGCGCGTGACATGGCCCGAAGGCGGCGTGGACCTGCGGCTTGACGCCTTGAACCCGCAAAGCTGGATGGATACCGCGCCCCCCTATTGGGAAGGCCCGGTGCAGATCAGCGGCAGCCATCGCGGCGCCGGATATCTGGAGATGACGGGCTACGACTGACCGGTGCGCGGGGGAATCGCACGCGCGTCCGGCGACCGGCACCCGGCGCCAACCGCCGAAACGGGCGCCACAAAATGGCGCAGGATAAGTGTTTGCCCCTGCCCCGACTGCGCCGCTTCGGACCGAAGCTCCCCGGCCGGATAGAGACAATGCTTTGCAATATCGACATAAATCTGGCGCCTCCGCCCTATTGACCCGCGCGCATGGCCGCCGCAGCATCGCCCCGAACCTCGCGCGCATTTCAGGGATCATTAACTGAGAACGCTGTAGCCAAGGCACATGTGCCTATTGCCGCTTTCGGAGTGTTTCCCATGACCGCCCCCGTGGCCCGCTTGTCGCGGCCCTCTGCCGCTCCCGCGCCGTTCGAATGGCTTTCCGCCTATACGGCGGGATCCGACGTGACCGCGGCCGATGCCTCGATCGCGCCCGAAGCGGTGATCCGCCTGCCCGACCGGGTGCTGGAAGGGCCCGCGGCGTTGATGGCGGATGCGCTGGCGCAGCGCGCGGCGCTGACCGGGGCGCAGGTTCTTGGCGAAGAGTCGGTGCTGGCCGACACCCGGCCCGGCCCGGGCGAGGAAAACGGCGGGCTCGCCATGGCCACGCGCGCGACGATCCTGGCGCAGCATGGCGGCACCGGCGTCTATGGCCCCGCCAGCGGGCGCCCCCTGCGCATGCGTGTCATGGCCGATCTGTGGCAGCGGGACGGGCTGATCCGCGACATCTGGATGATACGCGACACGGCGGCAGTGCTGCAGCAGGCCGCGGGCACAGACCCGCGCAGCTGGGTCGAAAGCCTGCTGGCCGGTCCGCAGGCCAGCCGCCTGCCATCGCCGCTGACGCCCGAAAACGACCCCGAACCGGCCTATCTGGGCCGTGGCACCGCCAATCCCGAAGCGGAATCGCTGGCCGATATCCTGGACCGGGTGATGGGCGGCGAAATTTCCGCCATCTCCGGCAATTACGACCCTGCCTGCGAACTGTCGCATCCCGGCGGCGAAACGGCTTTGGGGCACGCGGCGGCCGAAGCATTCTGGACCGGCCTGCGCAGCGCGCTGCCCGGGGCCAGCTTTCGCATCGAACACCGGATCGGCCACGCCCCCAGTCGCGGCGCCCCGGTCGCGGCCCTGCGTTGGTCGCTTTACGGGCGCCATGACGGGTTCGGCCGCTTTGGCGCTCCGTCGGGCAGCTATGTCTATGTGATGGGGCTGACGCAGGCCGAATTCGGGCCGCGGGGCGTGCGCCGGGAATGGACGCTGATCGACGATCTGGCGGTCTGGACGCAGATCCTGTCGCCGGGCAGCAAGACACGGGCGGAGCGCTGACCCCGCCGTGTAAGCGCCGCGACACCGGTCCCGCGCTGCGGCTTCGTTCCGGGGTCAGGCGACCAGCGGCGTGCGCGGCGAGTCCGCATAGATGCTGGGTCTGAGCCAGGCCTGGATGTTGCGCGTCAGCGCCAGATCCCCCTGCACCGACAGATCGCCCGATTTGATCGCATCGCGATAGGTCCGGTCGCCCATCCACACGTCATGCATCGTCCGTACCGTGCAGTCGAAATACACGTTGATGTCCTTCCCCGGGTCGCGCAGACAGACCTGCGCCCGGTCGCTTTCAACCAGCAGCCACCAGTCGCGTTGTTCCGTCAGGTCCGAGAAGCGAAACTTTATGACCGTTTCCGAGCCCATCAGTTTGGCCGGATCGACGCTGCGTTCCAGATAGAACATCAGGAATTCCGCATCCAGATCTTCGTCCAGAATGGTGTGACGCGCCCAGAGCATCGCCCATTCCCCCAGCGAAAAGATCACCGGCATCAGCGCCTCGCAGGCTTCGGTCGGCAGGTATTCATGCCCCTTCTGCCCGGCAATCTTGCGCCGGACCAGCAGGCCGTCCTGTTCCAGGGATTTCAGCCGCCCGGTCAGCAATGCGGGGGAAATATCCCCCAGCCCGCGTTGCAATTCGTTGAACCGGCGGCCTCCCATCAGGATTTCACGAATGATCAGAAGCGTCCATTTCTCCCCCAGGATCTCGGTCGCCTTGGCGATGGGGCAAAACTGATTGTACTGCATTCGAAGCCCTCCTTCAGACGTTGATCAAGGATACTTCATTTCGTGTAGCGTGTTACTTTAATTTTTGTAGCGCGTTGCTTCAGTCCCAGAAGTATCCGCGGCAGGTCCTTCCGATCTATCCCTGACACATCGGCTGGCGGCCATGGCCCATGCCGGAACGATCAGCAACCAGCCCAAGAGGGAGGCTCAAAATGACCATTCAACCCACCGAAATCAAACCGGATTTCAGCGCCATCAAGACCAAGCAGAACGCCGCTTGGGGATCGGGAAATTATGCGGTGATCGGCACCACGCTGCAAATCGTCGGCGAAACCCTGGCGGAGTCCATGGACTGCCGCCCCGGGTCGCGCGTTCTGGATGTGGCGGCCGGCAACGGCAACGCGACGCTGGCGTTCGCCCGCCGCTGGCACCAGGTGACGTCGACCGACTATGTCGCCTCATTGCTCGACAACAGCCGCGCCCGGGCCGCCGCCGAAGGTCATCAGATCGACTATCAGATCGCCGATGCAGAAGACCTGCCCTTTGACGACGACGCTTTCGACGCGGTGGTGTCCACCTTCGGCGTCATGTTCACCCCGAACCAACCGCAGGCCGCGGCGGAATTGCTGCGGGTGTGCCGGTCCGGCGGCAAGATCGGGATGGCGAACTGGACCCCGCAAAGCTTCGTCGGGCGGCTGTTCCGGATCATCGGCGCCCATGTCAGCCCCCCGGCAGGGGTCAAATCGCCCGCATTGTGGGGCGACGACGCCTGGCTGGGCGACACGTTCGGCCCCCATGCCGCGGACATCCAGGTGACCCAGCGCAGCTTCGCGTTCCGCTACCGGTCGCCCGCCCATTTCGTCGAGGTCTTCCGCGCGCTTTACGGCCCGGTTCACAAGGCGTTTCTGGCGCTGGACGCGGCGGGGCAAGCCGCGCTTGAAGCCGACATGCTGGCGCTGATCGACGAATTCAACATCGCGACCGACGGCACCATGAACGCGCCCGGCGCCTATGCGGAAGTCATCGTGACCAAAGCCTGACCGGTACGGTCCGGCCAAGTCCGGGGCCGGCACCGGGCCAAAGGGGGGCACCTTTGCCCCCCTTATCCGTGTTCGGGCCGCTGCTGGACGGCGGCGGCGCGCGGCGGTATCACTGCGGCATCCGGCCCCGGATGGGGTCTGTCCATAGGATGACGACGCCCCCATGACCGCCCGCCCGCAGGATCCGCGCGCCACGACCGCGTCCTTCGCCCGGATCAGGTTCGGCGCGGTACGGACGCGGCCACAGGCGCCGCAGATCGTCTTCCACACCCCCGCCGCCCTGTGCAGCGCAACGCCCCAAGCGGGGCGCCGGGAATGACCGGCGCGGGATGGATCGCCGTCGACTGGGGCAGCTCGCATCTCCGCGCGTGGAAGATGGAGGGCGCCCGCGCGGTGGCAGACGTCAGTTCGGACCGGGGCGGCGCGCACCTCACCCCCGGGGATTTCGAACCGGCCCTGCTGGCGCTGATAGCTCCATGGCTCAGGTCTGCGGCCACGCTGGTGGTGGCCTGCGGCATGGTGGGGGCCCGCGAAGGCTGGGCCGAAATTCCCTATCGCCCGGTGCCCTGCGCCCCGCTGGCCCAGGTCCCGCAGCGCGTTTCCGCCCGCGATCCGCGGCTGGACATGCGGATCGTGGGCGGGCTGTGCCAGGCGTCTCCGGCGGATATCCTGCGCGGCGAAGAAACCCAGATCGCAGGATTTCTGGCCCTTAATCCCGGCTTTGACGGGGTGGTCTGCCTGCCGGGGACCCATACCAAATGGGCGCATCTGTCAGCCGGCGAAGTGGTCAGCTTTCAGACATTCATGACCGGCGAGATCTTCGGGTTGCTGTCTGCCCAATCGGTGCTTCGGCACACGATTGCGCCTGACGGCTGGGACGAGGACGCCTTCGTTTCAGCGCTCGACGACTCCCTGTCGCGCCCCGAACGGCTGGCTGCGCGGGTCTTCACGCTCAGGGCCGAGGCGATGCTGAACGCCCTGCCGCCTGCCACCGCGCGGGCGCGGCTCTCGGGGCTGCTGATCGGCGCGGAACTGGCTGCTGCCCGGCCCTATTGGCTGGGCCAGCCGGTCGCGGTCATCGGCGCGCCCGCCGTTGCCGCCCCTTATGTCGCCGCCCTGACCCGTCAGGGCGCGGCGCCGCTGCAGGCCCAGGCCGCGGCGATGACCTGCGCCGGCCTTGCCGCCGCCCGCGCCCTGATCACGGATTACGCCCCATGAGCCTCCCCGACAGCCGCCCGATCATCGCCATCCTGCGCGGGATCACCCCGCCCGAAGCGCTGGCCGTCACCGGTGCGCTGATCGAGGCCGGGATCGACCGGATCGAGGTCCCGCTGAATTCGCCGGGCGCGCTGGACAGCATCCACGCCATGGCCCGCACCTTCGGCGACGTGGCGCAGATCGGTGCGGGCACGGTCCTGAGCCCCACGGATGTGGGCCGCGTGCAGGCGGCGGGCGGGCGCCTGATCGTGTCGCCAAATTGCGACCCCGAGGTCATCGGCGCAGCGAAATCCTGCGGCCTGCACTGCATCCCCGGCGTGTTCACCGCGACCGAATGCTTTGCCGCCCTGAAGGCCGGGGCGGACGGGCTGAAGCTCTTTCCCGCGTTCAAGCTGGGCCCCGACGGGCTGGCCGCCCTGCGCGCCGTATTGCCGCCCTCCGTCCCGGTCTATGCGGTCGGCGGCGTGGACACTGCCAATCTGGCCGCATGGCGCGCGGCGGGCGCCGATGGCATCGGCATCGGCAGCGCGCTTTATGCCCCCGGGCGCAGCGCCGCCGCAGTGGGCCGCCGGGCCGCCGACATGGTCGCGGCCTGGGACGGAACGCTGACCGCGTGACCTTTCCGCTTTGGCTTGCACCGGACCGGAACCGGTTGGATAATGGAATGGCCCCACACATCGGCGGTGTCCGCGATGAATAGACTGCTTTCCGATGCGACCCCGGGCGCTCAGTTGCTGGACCTGACCGTCGGAGGCGCCCGCGTCACCCGGGTCGTGCTGTCCGACGGCACGCTGACCGTGGCCCTGCTGAGCCTGGGCTGCGCGCTGCAGGATCTGCGCCTGACCGGCCTGCCCTATTCACTGACCATCGGCAGCTCCGATCCCGCCGAGTATCTGGGCGCGCCCTTCAGCGCCGGGGTGCTGGTGGGGCCGGTGGCCAACCGGATCGCCGGCGCCACCGCCGTTCTGGACGGCCGCGCCTATCGGTTCGACCGCAACGATCTGGGCCGGCACACGCTGCATTCAGGGGCCGCCGGGATCCAGCACAAGGTCTGGGACATCGCCCATCTGAGCGCCACCGAAGTCACCTTCCGGACAACCCTGGCCGCGGGCGAAGGCGGCTTCCCCGGCACCCGCCAGATCGCCGCCTGTTTCGCGCTGACCCGCCCGGGCCGGCTGGACATGACCCTGACCGCGGCCACCAGCGCGCCGACCTGGATCAATCTGGCCAATCACAGCTATTGGAACCTGGACGGCAGCGAGGATCTGAGCGGCCACCGCCTGTCCATCGCTGCCGAACAGATCTGTGTCACCGACGCGGGCAGCCTTGCCACCGGGGCGCTGCGTCCGGTGGCCGGCACGCCCTATGACTTCCGCAGCCCCCGGGCGCTGCGCCCCGGCGCCGATCCGGTGCTGGATCACAATTTCTGCCTTGCCACCGCACCGCGCCAGACGCCTGTCCCCGCCGTCACCCTGACCGGCGCGTCAGGGGTCACGCTGCAGATGACCACGACCGAACCCGGAGTGCAGATTTTCGACGGCCATATTCTGGGCGGACCCGATTTCACCCGCCATGACGGCATTCCGCTGCGGCCCTATGCCGGGCTTGCCATCGAAGCGCAGGGATGGCCGGACGCCCCCAATCAACCGTACTTCCCGCCCGTGGTGCTGCGGCCCGGCGCGACCTATCGGCAGATCACCTGCTGGCAATTCACGCAGCCCGCCACCGGTGCGGCCGCGGGCTGAAACATCGCTCCCGCGCGCCGGACTAGCGCGCGCCCAGATACCAGGCGACGATGACCGCGCGTTCTTCCGGCTCCATCCAGCTGACATTGGCCGGCGGCATGGCGTGGCTGACCCCCGCCTGCATGAAGATGTCGCGCGCATGGGTGGCGATGGCGGGTTCGGTGTCCAGCCGAACCCCTTTGGGCGGCCAGTGGATCCCGTCCCAGCCCGGGTCTTCGGAATGGCACATGGAACAGCGTCCCATCACGATGCCGGTCACATCGTCGAACCCGTCAGCCTGCGCATAGACCGCCGCCGGACCGCTCAGATCGTCAAGCGACGTTTCATAGCTGCCGCCCCGGACGCTGAGCGGCGCCAGCGACAAGGCCATGATCGCCAGAAACAGCGCCACGGTCAGCCCCCAGGTCCACCACAGCATACCGCCCTTGGCATGCATGGTGTTGAAGAAATGCCGGATCGTGACCCCCATCAGAAAGACCAGCGCCGCGATCAGCCAGTTGAACTGGCTGGCGAAGACCAGCGGGTAATGGTTCGACAGCATCATGAACAGAACCGGCAGCGTCAGATAGTTGTTGTGGGTCGATCGCTGCTTGGCGATCTTGCCGTATTTCGCATCCGGCACCCGGCCCGCCTGCAGATCGGCCACCACGATCTTCTGATTGGGGATGATGATCATGAACACATTGGCCGACATGATGGTGGCCGTGAACGCCCCCAGATGCAGCATCGCCGCGCGCCCCGAAAACACGTTCACATAGAAAATCGCGATCAGGACCAGGATCACATAAAGCCCGATCATCAGCTTGGTATTGTCCTCACCGAATTTCGATTTGCAAATCCGGTCATAGGCGAGCCAGCCGAAACCCAGCGACCCCAGCGAAATCAGGACCGCCCCCCAGACCGGAATATCGGCGATGTTGGGATCGACCAGATACAGGTCCCCGCCCAGATAATAGACCAGCACCAGCAGCGAAAAGCCGGACAGCCAGGTGGCATAGCTTTCCCATTTGAACCAGATCAGGTCGTCGGGCATGCCCGGGGGCGCGACCATGTATTTCTGGATATGGTAGAAGCCGCCGCCATGGACCTGCCATTCCTCGCCGCCGACGCCCTGCGGCAGACCGGCGGGCTTGCGCAACCCCAGATCCAGCGCGATGAAATAGAAGGACGACCCGATCCAGGCGATGGCCGTGACCACATGCAGCCAGCGCGCCGCGACTTCCGCCCAGCTTTCGATCAATACCCAACTCAGCATGCGTCAGCTCCCGCGATAGGTGGAGTATCCGTAAGGCGACAGAAGCAGCGGCACATGGTAATGGGCCTGCGCATCCGCGATGCCGAAACGGATCGGCACCTGATCGAGAAACAGCGGCGTCTCTTCCGCCAGCCCCGAGGCCCGCAAATAGGCCCCGGTCTGGAACACCAGTTCGTAGATGCCCGTTTCAAAGGCGCCCGTGTCCAGAATCGGAGCATCCGTGCGACCGTCGTCATTGGTCACGGCTTCGGCGATCAGGCGCGGATCGGGACCGTCCACCCGGTATAGCGCCAGCGGTATCCCCGCGGCGGGGACGCCCTTTGCCGTGTCCAGCACATGGGTGGTCAGATATCCGGCCATTCGACAGCTCCATCTTTAATCGCCTCGCCCCTAAACTGTGCAAAACATGGACGCGGGGGCGTTTCGGGCACCGGATCCACGCACGGATCGCTGCGCCCGAAGCCAATCTGCTGTGTGATCGCCGCAATCGCAACATAAACCAGACTCGAGGGAATGCATGGCTGACGGGCTTATCGGAACACCGGAGCAATTGCGCGATCCGGACTACATGCCGCCGCTTTACAAGGCGATCCCGCTGGGCATTCAGCATGTCCTGGCAATGTTCGTGTCCAACGTGACCCCCGCCATCATCGTCGCGGGCGCGGCAGGCTTCGGGTTCGGGTCGAACTCTCCGGACTTTCCGGAACTGCTTTATCTGATCCAGATGTCGATGCTGTTCGCCGGGGTGGCGACGCTGTTCCAAACGGTCACTCTGGGGCCGGTCGGCGCGTCGCTTCCAATCGTTCAGGGCACCAGCTTTGCCTTTCTGCCGATCATGATCCCGCTGGTGCTGGGCAAAGGGGTGGACGGGCTGGCGGCGCTGTTCACCGGCGTTCTGCTGGGCGGGATCTTTCATGCCTGTCTGGGCACCGTGATCGGCAAGATCCGCTTCGCCCTGCCGCCGCTGGTGACCGGCCTGGTGGTGACGATGATCGGGCTGGCACTGGTCAAGGTGGGGATCCAGTATGCGGCTGGCGGCGTTCCGGCCATCGGCACACCGGAATACGGCAGCCTGCTGAACTGGACCGCGGCGCTGATCGTCATCGTCGTCACCCTCACGATCAAGTTCTTCACCAAGGGCCTGCTGTCGATTTCGGCAGTGCTGATCGGGCTGATCGTCGGCTATATCTTCGCGCTGATCACCGGAATGGTGACCATCGATGCCATCACCGGGTCCTGGACGCGCGCCGCACCCTTCGCGCTGCCGCAGCCGTTCAAATACGGGTTCGAGTTTTCGGCCGCCGCCATTATCGGCTTCTGCCTGATGGCCGTCATTTCCGCGATTGAAACCGTGGGCGATGTGTCCGGCATCACCAAAGGCGGCGCAGGCCGCGAGGCGACCGAGGCCGAAATTCAGGGCGCCACCTATGCCGACGGGATCGGCACCGCCGTCGCGGGCATCTTCGGCGGCTTTCCCAACACGTCGTTTTCGCAGAATGTGGGCCTGATCGCGATGACCGGCGTGATGAGCCGCCACGTGGTCACCATCGGCGCGATCTTCCTGATCCTGTGCGGTCTGGTGCCCAAGGTCGGCGCGGTCATCCGCACCATCCCGATCGAGGTGCTGGGCGGCGGCGTCATAGTCATGTTCGGCATGGTGGTCGCGGCGGGGATTTCGATGCTGTCCGATGTGACCTGGGACCGGCGCAACATGGTGATCTTCGCCATCTCCCTGTCCATCGGGCTGGGCCTGCAGCTGGAACCCGGCGCAGTGCAGCATCTGCCGGAAACCGCGCGGATCCTGCTGACCAGCGGGCTGCTGCCGTCGGCCACTCTGGCCATCGTTCTGAACCTGCTTCTGCCGTCACCGCTGGACGAGGCCGGAACGGTCGAGGTCTCGGGCGGTCACGCGGGACACGCGGCGGAATAAGCGGGGCTTGCGCCGCCCGGGCACAGGACGCAGAAAGACGGACATGCGATATTCCCGTGACATGTCGGGCCACGGCCCGACCCCGCCCAACCCGGTCTGGCCCGGCAATGCCCGCATCGCGGTGCAGTTCGTGATCAACTATGAAGAAGGCGGCGAAAACTGCCTTCTTCACGGCGATGCCGCGTCCGAGGCGTTTCTGTCGGAAATCGTCGGCGCGGCGGCCTGGGAAGGCCAGCGCCACTGGAACATGGAATCGATCTATGCATACGGTGCTCTTTTTTTTTTTTTTCGGTTGCACCGGCTGTTTGCCGATGCCGGCATTCCGGTCACCGTCTATGGCGTT
>JAGQRU010000085.1:2593-3779 GCA_020425105.1 Paracoccaceae bacterium | reverse complement strand
CCGTGTGTGCGATGATCTCATGGCCGTTTTCAAGCTCGACCCGAAATGTCGCATTGGGCAGGAGTTCCTTCACGACGCCGGGGAATTCGAGCAGTTCTTCCTTGGCCATGGTCACTCCGTTCTGATTTTTCCGCCACGCTGCGGACAGGCGCTTAGATGCGCCGGGTGGCGGCGATTTTCAAGGAAAAAAGACCGAAACGGGGCTTTGGCGGATCAATCCCCGGCGAGCAGCGCGCAGACAAGCGTGAAAAGACGCCGTGCCGTGGGCTCGTCGATCTCTGCCTTGCCGGTCAGGGTCTCGCGCAGGGCGCTGGCGCCTTCCAGATGGATCGCGCGCCGGGCTTCGTCCAGCGCTTCGATTTCCGCCGGGGGTTTCGACCGGACGGCTTCGAAATAGCTTTCGCAGATCTGGCCGTAATCTTTCACGATCTGGCGGACGGGACCCAAAGACAGCGTGAAGCCCGCGGCGCTGTCGCCGGACTGGGTGCTGAGCTGAAAATCCAGCTTCCGGCCCGCGCGTCCCAAGACCAGCCTGTACGGGCCTTCAGGCGCATCGGGCAGTGTGAAGGCGTTTTCTTCCAGCAGATCGAAGACTGCCACCCGCTGTTCCTGTTCCAGTTCGGGCGAAGGGGCGCGGGCATTGCCCGTATCCAGGATCACGTCATACAGACGGGCGGTCATCATGAGGCCTCGTTCAATCGGTCAAGCCGGGCTGTCACCGACAGCGCATGGGCTTGCAGGCTTTCGGAAGTGGCGAGCGTTTCGGCCGCTGACCCGATGGTCCGCAAGGCGCCGGGGCTCATCCGTGCAATGGTCGTGCGTTTCATGAAGTCCAGCACCGACAGGCCGCTGGAAAACCGTGCCGACCGCGCGGTGGGCAGAACGTGATTTGGCCCGCCGACATAGTCGCCGATGGCTTCCGGGGTCCATGCGCCCAGAAACAGCGCGCCCGCGTGGGTAACCTTGGCGGCCAGCGCATCCGGATCGGCCACGCAAAGCTCCAGATGCTCCGGCGCCAAGCGGTCCGACAGTTCTGCCGCCTCGTCCATGTCGCGCACCGTGATCACGGCGCCGAATTTCTGCCAGCTGGCCCCCGCGATGGCGCGGCGTTCCAGCGTTTCCAGACGTGTGTCCACAGCCTTGGCGACGGCACGCCCGAAGGCGGCATCGTCGGTGATCAGGATCG
>JAGQRU010000085.1:0-2582 GCA_020425105.1 Paracoccaceae bacterium | reverse complement strand
GCGCTTTCGTCATGTTCGGCCTGGCTCAGAAGATCCAAGGCCACCCAATCGGGATCGTTGTCCCGATCCGCGATGACAAGGATTTCCGACGGTCCCGCGATCATGTCGATGCCTACCTTCCCGAACACCCGGCGCTTGGCCGCAGCAACATAGGCATTGCCGGGACCGGTAATCTTGTCCACCGGTGCGATGGTCTGGGTTCCGTACGCAAGCGCGGCAATCGCTTGCGCCCCGCCGATGCGGTAAACCGTGTCCACCCCGGACAGCCGCGCCGCCAGCAGCACCAGCGGATTGACCGCCCTGCCAGGGGTGGGCGCGCAGATCACCAGCCGTTCCACGCCGGCCACCTGTGCCGGGATCGCGTTCATCAGGACCGAAGACGGATACGAGGCCTGCCCGCCGGGGACATAGAGCCCCGCCGCGGACACCGCCGACCACCGCCAGCCAAGTTCTGCCCCCGATGCATCGGTCCACCGGGCGGCTTCAGGGCGCTGGCGGTCGTGATAGGCGCGGATGCGTTCGGCAGCCAGTTCCAGCGCGCGGCGTTCCTCAGCCGGCACCCGGGCGCAGTGTTCGTCGATTTCAGCCTTGGAAAATGCAAGCGTTTCCGGGGTGAGGGTGAGCCGGTCGAATTGCTGCGTCAGCTCCAGCACCGCCGCATCGCCGCGCTCCCGCACATCGGCAATGATCACCGACGCGGCATGATCGACATCGGGGCTGTCTTCGCGTTTGGCCGAAAGCAATTTGGCGAAGGCGGCTTCGAACCCGGCGTCGGATGTGTCAAGAAACAGCGGCATCCTCACTCCTTTCGGGCGTTCTTAAGGTTATGTGACAAATCCCTCAACCGCGAAAGCGGCATGGCGGGCAGTCAATATGCTCAGATTTGGTGATCGGGCGCCTTGCCGGACGGGGCCAGGTAGGGCCGGGTCACATCCAGAACCCGCAGGTCCAGGCATTCCACCTGCAGCCGGATCGCGCCATCGCCGGCCAGCGTCAGAAGAACCTCGCCGCGGCCGTCTTCGCCGGGGTGAAAGACCACTTCCATCAGGCTCAGAACCAGATCCGCGTCGCTGCGGTCGATGCCCTGAGAGGCGACGCCCAGCACATCGCGAACCAGCAGGACCGACTGCACCCGTTCGAAGCCGCGCCGCCGCTGGTGGGCCGCGTCGCGGTCTTCCCAGCGGAAGCGGTTCAACAGGATCGCGAATTCCCGCTGGCGCGGCCGGTATGTCATTTCAGCGGCTGGAAAGATGGCGTCCTGCAGCAAGGCCGACAGGACCGGCACATCATCGGCGGACTGGGCCATCAGCCTTAGCGGCCGGTCGGCGCCGTCTTCGAAGCGCGCATCGGTCATTCGCTGATCCGTTCGATGATGGCGCCGCAGGCTTCAAGCTTTTCCTCGACCCGTTCATACCCGCGGTCCAGATGATAGACCCGGTTGACCACGGTTTCGCCCTCGGCGGCGAGCCCGGCGAGGATCAGCGACACGCTGGCGCGCAGGTCGGTCGCCATCACCGGCGCGCCTCTGAGCCGGTCGACCCCGGTCACCGTCGCGGTGCCGCCCTGAACGTCGATATGCGCGCCCATGCGGACCAGTTCGGGCGCATGCATGAAGCGGTTTTCAAAGATCCGCTCTTCCAGAACGCTGACCCCATCGGCGGTACACATCAGGGCCATCATTTGCGCCTGCAGGTCGGTGGGGAAGCCGGGAAAGACTTCGGTCACCACATCCACCGCATTGACCCGGCCATTGCGGCGCGACACGCGCAGGCCCGCATCGGTCGCTTCAACAGCGATCCCCGCGGCGTCCAGCTTTTCGCAGAATGCCTCCAGCAGCCCGACCCGCCCGCCGACGATTTCGACGCTGCCGCCAGCGATCGCCGGGGCCAGCATATAGGTGCCCATCTCGATCCGGTCGGGCACCACCGGATGCGTGGCGCCATGCAGGCGGTCCACCCCTTGGATGGTGATGCTGGAGGTGCCTTCACCGGAAATTTCTGCGCCCATCTTCTGCAGACATTGCGCCAGATCAACGATCTCGGGCTCACGCGCGGCATTGTGGATCACCGTGGTGCCTTTTGCCAGAACCGCGGCCATCAGCGTGTTTTCCGTGGCCCCGACGGAGGCAAAGCGCAGGGTCATTTCCGCGCCTTTCAGCCCGCCCGGCGCCTCGGCATGCAGATAGCCGTCCTTCAGGTCGACCTTCGCGCCAAGCGCTTCCAGCGCGGTGATATGGATGTCCATGGGGCGCGCGCCAATGGCACAGCCGCCGGGAAGCGACACCACCGCCCGGCCTTCGCGCGCCAGAAGCGGGCCCAGAACCAGGTTTGATGCGCGCATCTTCCGGACAATGTCATATTCCGCCACATGGCTGGTCAGCGCGTGCGAAGACAGCGAAATCACCTTGCCGTCCTGCAGGGATGTCGCTTCGACCCCCAGCGATTGCAGCAGCGTCGTCATCGTGCGGATATCCGACAGCCGCGGCGCGTTGGTCAGGGTCAGCGGCTCTTCGGACAGAAGCGTTGCCGGCATCAGGGCCAGGCAGGCGTTCTTGGCTCCGGCGATGGGAATCGCCCCATCCA
>JAGQRU010000001.1 GCA_020425105.1 Paracoccaceae bacterium | reverse complement strand
GCGCCGGAGCCGGGGCCGGGGCCGGGGCCGTCCCAAGCGCGGCCGAGCCCACAAAGCGAAACCCGCGCCCATGGACCGTGCGGATGTATTTCTGCGTCTGTCCGCTGTCGCCCAGAACCTTGCGCGCCGATTTGATCAGGGTAGAGATCGCGGCATCGGTGACGATCCGGCCTTCCCACAGCTTTTCGACCAGCTCGTCCTTGCTGATCAGCCGGTCCGCGTTTTCGACAAGATACACAACCAGCGCGAAGGCGCGCGGTTCAACGGCAATCGCGTCGCCGTCATGGACCAGTTCGCCGCGGCTGAGATCCAGCGTGAAACCGTTAAAAAGGTACTGCATCCCAGCAACCTCGAAAGCTCAGGATATCCTCAGGAAGTTCTCAGATATCGCTCAAGCGGGCAAGCGCGGCGTAGCCTATCCCTTTTTCAACGCCAAACGATACGGCCAGAAAGGAACCCGCAAATGATACATCAGTCCCCCTTCCCGACGCCCGCCGAAGACACGCCCTTCGTGACCTTCTGGAACGATGTGCTTGCCCCGAAATTCATTCGCTTCCGCCACGTGCTCGTCGGTGGCCTGTCGCGCCACAGCGCGGCGATCATGCCGTCGCTTGATGTCATGCCGGGCAACTCGGTGCTTGATGTGGGCTGCGGCTTTGGCGACACCGCCATTGATCTTGCGCGCCGTGTCGGTCCGTTGGGTCATGTGGTGGGCATCGATTGCTGCCGGTCCTTTCTGGATCTGGCGCTGCAGGACGCCGCACAGACCGGGACCTCCAACGTCTCTTTCGCCCGGGGTGACGCGGAATTCGGCCTGCCCGAAAACGGATACGATTTCGTCTTCTCCCGCTTCGGGACGATGTTTTTCACCAATCCGGTGCAGGGTCTGCGGTCGATGCGCAAGGCGCTGAAGCCCGGCGGCCGGATGGCCCATATCGTCTGGCGCGACCGCGCGGACAATCCCTGGGTCAACGACGCCAATCTCGTGGTCCGCCGGTTTCTTCCGGCGCCGGGCGACGATGCCCAGACCTGCGGTCCCGGGCCGTTTTCAATGGCCAGCGAAGAGGTGACCCGCGCCAAGATGGAGGCCGCCGGTTTTACCGATATCGACTTCCGCCGCATTGACGCCAAGGTCCTTGTGGGCCGCGACATCGCCGACGCAATCGCGTTTCAGCTGGCCATCGGCCCGGCGGGCGAGACCTTCCGCACCGCCGGCGCCATCGCAGAAGCGCGCCGGAGCGAGATCACATCGGCGCTTGGCGAGCTTTTCGCCGGTGTCGAAACAACCGCCGAAGGGCTGTGGATGCACAGCTCGTCGTGGCTGATCACGGCGCAAGCACCAGAAATCTGAGCCGACGGTTTCCGCCGGCCAGCCCCACCGCGCGACGGGTGCCCTCCCGTGCCCGCCGCGCCCCCACTCACCATCCCTAATCCAACCCCTGAAAGGACTTGACCAATGACCTACGAAACCAAAATCACCGCTGCTCCCGTCGACAATGGCGTCAACACCGAAGCCCTGATCGGCGCGCGCAGCGCCTTTGAACAGATGCCCGAAGCGGCGCAGTTCACCTTCCGCAGCGCCTGCGACTGGATGACCGGCACGCAGAACCGCAACACGCTGAACGGCTATTTCGGGCTGGGCCAGGAACATGCGCGGAAGAAGACCTTCACCATCGAGTCGGATCACCCCGAGGTCTTCGCCGCCGCCGATAGCGCCCCGACCCCGCCGGAAATCGTTCTGGCCGCGCTGGCAAGCTGCCTGACCGGTGGCGTCGCCGCAGTCGCCCAGCATCGCGGCATCAAGCTGCACTCGGTGCGGGCCATCGTCGAAGGCGATATCGATGTGCGCGGCATTCTGGGAATGGACCCCGAAATCCGCAACGGGTTCTCGCAGATCCGCGTCAGCTTCGAAATCAGCGCGGACGCAAGCGATGACGACATCGCGGCGCTGGTGGCGCAGTCGCAGAAGCGTTCGGCGGTGTTCGACATGCTGACCAACCCCACCAACGTGTCGGTGTCGGTCGCCCGATGACCGTTCCGGGGCGCGGCCGCCGGACCGCGCCCCGCTTTTGACGTGTTGACGAGTGTCGCGGCGGCGCCCCTCCGCCGCAGTCCGGCCCCGTCGTGGTCCGTCCCCGACCCGGGACCGAAGACCCAAACCAGAAAAGGAATGCCGATATGCGATCCATCGAAGCTCTGATCCTTGGTGCCGGCCAGGCCGGTCTTGCCATGAGCCGCTGCCTGTCCGATCGCGGCATCTCCCATGTGGTGATCGAACGCGGCGAAATCGCCAACTCCTGGCGCCATGAGCGGTGGGACAGCCTGCGGCTGCTGACGCCCAACTGGCAAAGCCGCCTGCCCGGCCATTGCTATGACGGGCCCGACCCGGACGGGTACATGTCAATGCCGCAAGTCATCCGTTATCTGGACAACTATGCCCGCATCAGCCGCGCGCCGGTCGAAGAACGCACCCGGGTGATCCGGGTGACCCGCATCGGCAGCGGTTATTGCGTCGAAACCGACCGCGGAACGTGGCTGTGCCGCAGCCTTGTTCTGGCCACCGGGGCCGCCAGTCTGGCAACCATTCCCGATTGCGCGGCGGGTCTGCCGGACAGCATCGCCCAGCTGACACCGCTGACCTATCGCAACCCTGACCAACTGACGCCGGGCGGCGTGCTTGTGGTCGGCGCATCGGCCAGCGGCGTTCAGCTTGCATCCGAAATTCGCGCCGCCGGGCACGAGGTCACGCTTGCGACCGGCGAACATATCCGCATGCCCCGCACCTATCGCGGCCGCGACATCCAGTGGTGGATGGACCGGGCCGGCATCCAGGACATGCCGCTGTCGCAGGTCGATGACATCGCCCGCGCCCGCCGCGTGCCCTCGCTTCAACTGGTGGGCGCCGCGCATCCGCGTTTCGTCGATCTGAACGCGCTGCAGGATTCCGGGATCGAGATCGTCGGGCGGCTCACCACCATCCGCGACGGTCAGGCAATTTTCTCCGGGGCTCTGGCCAATATGTGCGCCCTGTCCGATCTGAAGATGAACCGTCTGTTGCAGGCCATTGATGATTGGGCAGAAGACCGTGCCGCGGCCCCCTTTGACGCGCCTGAACGGTTTGCGCCGACCCGCGTTCCGGACACGCCACGGCTGAGCCATGATCTGATGCACGGGCGCTTCCGCACCGTGATCTGGGCGACGGGCGTCCGGCCCGATCATTCCTGGCTGGACCTGCCGGTCTTCGATCACCGGGGGCGTCTGAAACATGACGGCGGGATCGTCGCGCCGAACCTCTACGTGCTGGGGCTGCCCTTCCTGCGCCGCAGGAACTCGGCCCTTCTGGACGGCGTCGGTGCCGACGCCCGCTTCATTGCCGACCACATCGTTGAAATGCGCGGCCGCCAAGCCGCCTGAAAGGAGACCGGAAAGATGGACACGACGACCCAAGACCAAACCATGCGCGACGGTGCCATCCGCGACGCGCAGAACAAGGTCATCGCCCGCATGAAGGCAGACCCGGACGCCGCCCGCAGCACGCTGGTGACGGTGGGGCGGATCGATCAGGGGCTGACCTGCGCTGTGACGCAAGGAAAGTTCTCTGCCGTCACCGATCTCGGCCACGGAATGGGCGGCGACGCGGCGGGGCCATCGCCAGGATTTTATGCCCGCACCGCTATCGTCGGCTGCGTCGGCATGGGGATCAAGATGCTGGCCGCGCGCGAGGGGCTGACCTTCGACAGTATGGAAGTGACTGTGGAGACGGATTTTGACGATACTGCGCTGTTCGGACTGGGAAGCTCCAGTGCCGCACCGCTGGAAACGCGCGTCAAGATCCACATCGAAAGCGCCGAGGATCCTGCTGCCATCCGCGCGCTGGTCAACCGGGTGCTGGAAATGGACCCGTGGTTTCTGGCGCTGCGCGATGCGCAGGTCGTGCGACCGACCCTGAAGATTTCCGGTCAGGACGGGGCGGCACCGCGTCATTGAAGACGCAGGCAGCACGCGCCCTGAAAACGACCGCGATCAGGGCGCGGCGTCGTCCGGCGTGGACGGGCGGCTCGCGTCCGGCGACCCGATCTGCCCGTTCTTCGACAGCAAAATGGCCAACTGCCGGGTGACATCGAACCGGCTGAGCACGATCAGCAGGATCGCGGTCAGCGGCACGGCGAGAAACATGCCCGTGACGCCCCAGATCGTCCCCCAGAAGAACAATGAGAAGATGGTCACAAACAGGCTCATGTTCAGGGTTTCGCCGGCCAGCTTGGGAAAGATGATGTTTCCAATCACGAACTGAACCGCCCCCACGCCGGCCAGGATCATCATGACCGGTCCAAGGCTGTCAAACTGGACCAGACCGAAGAACGTAGGCAGCAGCGTTCCCAGGATGGATCCGATGGTCGGAATGAAGTTCAGCACGAAGATCAGGATCGCCCAGAAGTCGGGACTGTCGAGCCCGACCGCCAGCATGACGACGTAGCTCAGCACCGCCGTCATCAAACTCACCCGGGTCATGATCCAAAGATAGGAACTGATCTGGCGCGATATGTCGGACAGAAATGCCTTGGCATGCGCCCGGCGCGCAGGATCGGGAAAAAGCGCGCGCATCTTGACGTCAAAAAATGCCTGATCGGCCACCAGAAACGCGACATAGATCGCCACGACCCCGAACTGGTTGATCAGGCCCAGCAGGCCCAGGGCCAGTTTCTGGAACATGGTCTCGAACCCGATCCTGTCGAAGACATAATCGACCACGGCCGAGGTTTCGGTGCCCATCACTTGCGCGATAAAATGCAGCAGCGGATCCAGGCTGGCCTGCAGTGCGACGGCCTGGGTGCCGGTATTCAGAAAGCTGCGCACCCCGCTATAGACCGTCATCAGGCCGATCACCGCGATCAGAAGTGCCGCCAATGCGATGGAAAGGCCCCGGCCCATATGCGGCCCGATCACCGGCGCCGTCCGCAGGCGCAGCGCAAAGCTGTTCAGGACGAACCAGACGATCAGCGACTCGGCAATCGGAACCAGAAATCCCGAACCGGCCGTCAGCAGCGCGACAAACAGCGCAATGATGATCAGCAGAGCCGCGAGCCGGACAAGCGAACCGGTCGCGGTGCGCAGCACCACTTCTCTCGGGTCGGCAACTGGTGGCGGTTCCCCGGTCACGCTATGCCTTCATCTCGGTCGACTTGGCGATGAGGAAAACAAGCCGCAGAGAAATGGCCGCAACCAGCAATTCGGAGGTCTGGGTCAGCAAAAGCGCCATGATGCTGACCGCATCGATTGCCGACACCGAATATGCGGCGGCACTTCCTGTCGCGGGCGACACCTGAATACCGACCTGCGGGTTTGCCAGCATCGTCACCAGCAGCGCCGACGCCGCGCCGAACAACGACACCATGGAGAGACAAACGCCAAGAATGCCCGCCCAGAAACCGATCCAGACCCGGCTGCGCACCCGCGCGGGCGACGGTTTGCTGGGCCCGGCCATCGCGCGTCCCAGATTGATATAGACCCGGCACCACAGCGTTGTGAACACCGGCAGCAGCAGCCCCGCCATGGCCAGCATGTTGCCGACCCCGACCCCGCCGCCGCCAAGGATCCGCAGCACATACCCGCCCAGCAAGGTGGCGATAATCAGAAAGACAAGCTGCACCCAGAACCCTAAATGACCGAAGCGCAACAAGGCCGTAGAAATCCCGCTGGTTCGCTCATCCACCCAGGATGTGACGCTCTTGCTCATCGGTGCCTCATTCTTTCTGATCCGCGAACGCTTCGGGTCGGGTGTCCGTCCGGCAAGGTAATGCGGCGCGCCGGTATCCAGTCAGGCACCAGCTTGCCACCCGGGATGCCAGCCGCGCAAGCCCCTATGGACGCTGGCGGTCGCCATCCGGGCCGTGCAGCGAAAAAGCCGGGGCGCTGCGGTCCGCCCGTTCGACGGCGACCGCAGATCTCAGGGTTTCTCGGACGTGCGGTCGGCGCCGCGCGTTATGATCGACAAGATCACCGCAGACACAAGCGTGGCGACAATCCCCGCGGCGAAGCCATTGTTGTAAAGGTTCAGACCCGCATGCAACACGCCGACCGACTGCGCGACAGACACGTGAATCGCACCGGTCAACAGCCCCCAATGCCAGCCGAAACGCCCGGCAATCGGGGCAAGCGACGTGGAAAACATCGCCGCGAGCACAAAGCCCGATGCCGCGGAATCCGCCCCCTTCGCAAGGGTCGCGAGCAGGACGCCAGCCATGATCGGCGCGCAATTGAAGGGATGCTTGCCAAAGGCGCCGAACCCCGCGACCGACAGGATCCCTGCGACAGTCGGGCCATTCAGAACGCTGCCGACGGCCAGAACATATGCGATGGTCAGCAGGCCCAGCACGCCCATGTTCACCAGCACCGCCCCGTCGCCCGCCTTCGCGACGAAATCGCTCGGCGCCTGACCGCTCAACCGCAGAATTTCGCGAAAACTCCGCGAACTGTCCCGATCGACGAACCACCCGCCCACGATCATCGCGACGAACACGGCAATCAGAAAGGGCGCAAGGATCACCGTCGCATCGGTCGCCCAAAGAAATACCGGGACCGGCACAAAGCCGTAGGAGACATAGATCGAAACGACGAGGGTGCCGACCATCCCGGCGGTGAACCCCATGTTATAGAGGTTATGCCCGTCATGTGCCCGGAAGAGTTGCGCCGCAATCGGCGGCAGGATGAAACCGATCAGCAGGCCGGTCACAATCGCCAGCGGGATCCGCACCGCGACATCAAGAGAGGTGCTGAACAGGATCTCGGACACGATCGGCGCCAGCGCGAAGCCGAAGAACGCCGTATTCAGATGCCCGGCAATAGGTTCTCCGCGAAACTTGGCGTAGAGATATACGCCGCCGAGGATCGGCCACACGTTCAAAAGGTTTTTCCCGAACAGTGCAAACCCAAGGACAAGCATCAGACACGCGATGCTGCCGCCGCCGACAGTCGCTCCGGTTCTCCAGTATACAGCGACCGCGATCAGGGTCAGCAGCCCCGCATTGACGAACGCAGCGCCAATACCGCCAAGTTCGACATAGTCGGTCAACAGCATGTCGCGGGCAAACAGGATCGCGCGGAGCCCGTCCAGCGTGGGCTCGGGCCCGGACACGGCAATCCCATAGACAATGAACGCAGCCGCCAGGCTGGCGATCATCGCAAGACGAGAATTGCTTGAAAGAACTTTCGGCGCCTTTTCCGTCATGCTCAATCACCTCGTGCCAGTCGAACTTATTTCTTGCTTTTCAGAGACGAAGCAAATGACAGTGCTCTCTACCAATGGGAATACTGTTCGCTTTTTTGCTCGTCCAGTGCCTTGAATTTCGGCCATACGTCAAATTGCGGGGCTTCGGCGGACCGTACCCTACTGCCCACGCATTCCAGACCGAAGGTGCGGATCGACAGAAAGCGTGCACCCCCGTGAGCGGCTTGAGACGCCCCGATGGATCAAGGGTATCTCCCGATCCGACCCCGGCGCGTGAGAGACGCAGGCAAGGGCAAAACAGGGCCGACGCAGGGAGGCGGAGTTGAACATCAATCGCTTACAGGACGATCCTCATGTCGGACTTGCCGATTGGCTGCTGCGCGGGATCGGGCAAGTGGTGTTTCAGAACAACCCTTTGTCCGGCGCTGTTATCCTGTTCGCGCTTTTCTTCAACTCGTGGGTTTATGGCGCCGCCGCCATCTTCGGCGTGACCGTCAGCACCTTGACGGCAATTGTGCTGAAGGCGGATCGCGGCCTGATCAAGGCCGGGCTCTTCGGCTTCAACGGGGCGCTGGTCGCTTTGTGCCTCGTTGCCTTCACGAGCGCAGATTTTCGGACCGGCGCCGTGCCGTCACCGCTGATGACGGTCTATATCGGCTGCGGAGCGGCGTTTTCCACCATCGTGATGCAATCCATGGCGACGCTCCTTGCGCCCCATCGCGTGGCGCCGCTTACCGGCCCCTTCGTGCTGGTCGGCTGGCTCTTCCTGTTTGCGGTGCTGAAATTCGCCCATATCGACGCCGGACCGCTGGCCAAGCCGGTCTCGCCCGAGGATTACGAAGCCATTGCGGCCTATTCCCTGCCGACCTGGTATATGGGCATCGGCAATGCCATCGGGCAGATCTTCTTTCAGGATAACTGGATTTCGGGCTATCTGATCCTCCTTGGCATCGCGCTGCATTCACGCATCAGCGCCGGAATGGCGGTGCTGGGGGCGGCGGTCGCCGCGGCGACGGCGGTGATCTCCGGCGGACCCGAAGGCGCCATCCGCGACGGACTGTTCGGCTATAACGCGGCGCTGACCGCCATCGCCCTTGGCGGGTTCTTCCTGGTGCTGAACCGGGCAAGCTTCTTCTACGCGGTGTTCGGCGCGATCATCTCCACCTGGCTCTGGGCCTCGGTCGCGATTTTTCTTGGCCCGATCGGGATGCCGGTGCTGACGTCGAGCTTTGTGCTGGTCACCTGGATGATGTTGCTGGGCCAGTATGGCTTCGCCGCGCTCATTCCGGTCGAGCCCGCGAATGCCGACTCGCCGGAACGCACGCTGCGCGCATCCAAATTGGCCGCCCGCGGCACGTCGCAGCAACGCGGCCACACCGGGAGCGCACAGGACGCCCCCTGAAGTCGTCCGGCGTCAGAAGGCGCCGAACAGGCTTGCCAGAGCGATCAGGACAATGAGCGAGATCATCGGGATCACCACCGCAACCGCGAGAATGTCGAGATAGCTGTCGCGATGGGTCAGCTTACAGATCCCGAGCACGGTGATGACAGCGCCGTTATGCGGCAGCGCATCAAGCGCACCTGAGGACACCGCAGTGACCCGGTGCATCGCTTCAAGCGACGTGCCGGTTGTCGCGGCAAGGTCCACGAAGTTGGCCCCGAGAGCGTCGAGCGCGATGGTCATCCCGCCGGATGCAGAGCCCGTCAGCGCCGAAAGCGTCGTGACCGCGACCGCGACCGAAACCAGCGGATTGCCGTCTCCCATCGACAGCATGGCCTCGCTGATCATGGCAAAGGCCGGCAGGGCCGCCACCACGGCGCCGAACCCGACGAGACTGGCGGTGTTGAAAATCGGCAAGACCGACGCATCCGCCCCGGCATTCAGACTGGCGCGCAGATCCTTCAGCCGGGTCCAGTTGGTGGCGATCAGAAACAGGGTTGCGGCGGAAAGCGCTACAATCACCGCCCAAAGGCCGCGAACCGCCTCGATCGTGGTCGCGCCGAAAAGCGGTAACGACAAAGACGACGTATCAAGGCGCGGCACCACGAGCTGGATGAACAGCAGGTTCACCGCCACCACGATCACCACCGGCGCGAAGGCCAGCGCGAACCCGGGCATTGCCGGTCCGCTGGGCGCGGGAGTGATTTCGGCCAGATCAAAGCCGTCGGTCTGCGCCCGTTCGCGCATCACCGTATCGGGCGCAGGCAGGCTGTCCTCATGCTGGCCATACCCTTCGCCTGCCGCGGTGGCACGCCGGCTGCGCCGGTTCAGCCACATCATGCCGAGCCCCAGCATGATCGCCGCGGTGATGACCCCAAGAACGGGCGCCGCGAACGATGTGGTGCCGAAGAACGGCATCGGGATCGCGTTCTGGATCGCCGGGCTGCCGGGCAGTGCCGACATGGTGAAGGTGAAGGCCCCAAGCGCGATGGTGCCGGGGATCAACCGCTTCGGAATGCCGGAGTCGCGGAACAGCGATGCGGCAATCGGATAGATCGCGAAGGCCACAACGAAGAGCGAGACGCCACCATACGTCAGAACGGCACAACACAGCACGACAGCAAGAATGGCCCGCCCCGCGCCCAGTTTTCCGATCACGCCCTTGGCAATCGCGGCGGCGCTGCCGCTGTCATCCATGAGCTTGCCGAAGATTGCTCCCAGCATGAAAAGCGGAAAGAAGTCGACGACGAAGCGGCCGGTGCTGACCATGAAGATCTGGGTGTAGGAGGCAAGCGGCGGCAGGCTGCCCGAAAGCACCACCGCGAGCACCGCCATGAGCGGTGCAATCAGCAACAAGGTCATGCCTCGGAAGGCGAAGAACATCAGCAGACCGAGAGCGAGGAGAATAGCAAGTATATCGATCATGACATGATCTCACGCTTCTTTTCGTGCAGGTGGGCGGGCTCAAGGCTCTCTTCGAACAGGAAATCCGGGACCCAGGTGGTCTTGACCCCGACGCTTTCAAGATGCTCGTCCACCCACGCGTCGGCGGTGGTGCGGCCCAGCGTAAACAGGTAGTCGAGAAACGCACGTTCGGCATTCATCTTGCTTGAGACGCTCAGGCGGCTCATTTCCTTTTCGGCGCTGATCCGGTGGACGCGCGCGTCGCGATAGGCGGCGCGGTCAAGATGATCGTGCTGGATCATCTCCCACAGGAAGGCAATCGACCGCATTTCCTTGATCAGGCTGCCGTTGAAGGTGATCTCGTTGAGCCGGTTCTGGATTTCATAGGCGGTCTTCGGCAGTTCCTCGCGACGAAGCGGATTGATCTGGACCAGCAAGACATCGCGGGTTTCGGTTTCGTCAATCAGCGGGAACAAGGGCGGGTTCCCCATATACCCGCCGTCCCAATAAGCCTCCCCGTCGATTTCGACCGCTTTGAACAGCATCGGCAGGCAGGCCGACGCCATCACCGCATCCGCCGAAATCTGCGGCTGCCGGAAGATCTTGGGCATGCCGCTGCGGACATTGGTGGCGCCGAGAAAGAGCTTCGGAGCCTTTTCGGAATTCACCAGATCGAAATCGAAGTGTTTGACCACCAGATCGCGCAGCGGATTGATGTCGAGAGGATTGAGCTGGTAGGGCGAAAGTGTCTGCTGCAGATATTGCGACATCACGAAGCCCGGAGAAAATTCAAGGCTCCAGCGGCCCACCATCTTGTCCCAGATGGTCCGTTTCATCGGGCTGTACCGCGCCGTTTCGCTCACCGCCGTCCAATAGCGTTCCAGAAGTTCCCGCGCGGCCTGCCGGCTGCCCGTTGCGAGCCCCTGGGTGAGCGCCACGGCGTTCATCGCCCCCGCGCTGGTCCCGGAAACTCCGCTGATCTCAAGACTGTTTTCCTCCAGCAGCCGGTCCAGGACGCCCCAGGAAAACGCGCCATGCGCGCCGCCGCCTTGCAGGGCAAGATCGATCTTTCGTGTCGGTTCTGGCATGGTCTGGCTCCTGAAAATATGACTGAATCAATCCGGCGTCACCCATCGCTGCGGCGCAGAGACCCTCTTTCCGTTTAGTCCAAATGATGGTCTGTTTGAAGCCTGAAGGACCTGCGGCGCGACCGTATGAACGATTTGATCTGCCTCTATCGCCGCTGCAAATCCACGGCGCCCAGACAGTGGGCATTTCACGCAGGCAACTGAAGAAGCGGCGCCATTTTTTGACGGTGGCAGGAGCGCCAAGCAGGGCTTCCACCGACAGAAAATCCCCCGAGTCGCCCCTGCTTAGAGGGTGATCGGTCCCGCCTTCGCGACGGGCACCGGAACGCGGCCGGACAGGATCAGGACCCGCTGTCTCCGGCGTTCCCCTCGCCGCCAAAGATGTTCCGGCGCCCGATGTCACGGATTCCGGCCCAAAGCGTTCGCATTTTAGAGTTCATAGGGTATCCCGGTAAGGACATGCCAATGACGGCGTTCCGAGAGCGCACCTGACCGAAACTGCTCACGACCTGGAGACTGCAATGAGGCCTATTCAAGCCCGGGAACACCGGACGCTCACCAAAGCCAGGGTTTCACAGATCCGGTTGGCCGCTGTGCGGTCGCTTTCCCGTCTCTTGGCCGTTGCGGGGCTGGCTCTTGCCCTGCTTGGCGGGGTCTTGCCAACCGCTGGCGGGGCGCAGACGCAGACCGTGGCGGCGGCGGAAAAGCCGTTGGACCTTCCGCCCCCTATCCGCACCGACAGCCCGCGCGATACGATCGAAACCTTCCTGCGCATCACCGACAAGATGGAAACGGCAATCCTCGCCTATCTTCGGCAGCCGAGCTATGCGCTGGTGGCCGAGATCTCGCTGATGTCCAATCAGCTCAACATGCTCATGGATCTCGACAACGTTCCGGCGGCGACCCGGCGGGAAACCGGGATCCAGACCTTCGAATACCTCATGGACGTTTTCGGCCGCATCGGCGCACCCGACCCGGAAGCGTTTCCCGATGTGGACATGATTGACGACTCCGGGTTGGACAACTTCCGGATCCCCGAGACGCCGCTTCGCATCGTTCGGATGACGGAGGGCGACCGGGAGGGCGAATTCCTGTTCTCAGACTCGGTGGTCACCGTCGCGCCACGCCTTTACGCCGCCGTGCGCCACCTGCCCTTGCAAAGCCGTCTGGGCATCGAGTCCTGGTCGAGCTTCGGACCGCAGCTTGCCGGTCCGCTCATTCCCGGATGGGTCGTGCAGTCGATCCCGTCTTCCATGACCAAAACCTGGCTCGACACGCCCGCCTGGAAAGTGCTGCTGCTGATGCTCGCGCTCGTCGCGACCCTCACAGCGCTCTGGGTCCTGCGGCGTCTGCTGGGCTGGATTAAGCCTGCGGGACGGATTTCTGAGCTGCTGCTGAAGACCTTGCCGCCGATCGCGTTGATCTATGCCACGGTGTCCCTGCTGCCGTTTTTTTCGGGTCAGGTGAACCCTTCGGGCCGGTTCGCAACCGTGTTCGACACGGTTCTGGTCGTTGCAACATTCGCCGCCTCCGCGGCGCTTTTCTGGCTGTTGGTCCGCGCCTTTGCGGAATGGATCATTCGGTCCCCGAACATCCCCGAAGAAAGTCTGGACGCCAATCTGCTGCGCCTCGCCGCCGGCACTTTCGGCTTGATCGGCGTCCTGGTGATCCTCGCCATCGGCGGGCAGGAAGTGGGCCTTCCGGTGCTGAGCATGATCGCGGGGCTCGGGATCGGCGGTCTGGCGGTGGCGCTGGCGGTCCGGCCCACCTTCGAAAACCTGATCGGCGGCGTGATCCTTTACGTCGACCGGCCCGTGCGGGTCGGGGATTTCTGCAGCGTCGGCAATCAGATGGGAACCGTTGAAGCGATCGGCATACGATCGACGCGGCTGCGGGCGGTGGACCGGACGATGATTTCGATCCCCAATGCACAATTCGCCGACATGCAGATCGTCAACTGGGCGCAGTGCGACCGGATGCTGATCAACGAAAAGATCGGGATCCGCTACGACACGACCTCGGACCAGCTTCGCTATCTGCTGGCCCAGCTCAGGCGCATGCTGCACGCTCACCCGCGGATCGACAAGGACACCGTCCGCGTCCGCTTCACCGGGTTTGGCGACAGTGCGCTTAACGTCGATGTCCGGGTCTATGCGGAAACCCGGGAATGGAACGATTTTTTCGCCATCCGGGAAGATATCTTCTTGCGGATCTTCGATCTGGTGCATGAAGCGGGCACCGATCTCGCCTTCCCGTCGCAGACGCTCTACATGGCGCGCGACGGCGGCCGCGATCTGGACCGCAGCGAAAGCGCTGAAAATGCCGTCAAACGCTGGCGCGGCGCCAAGCAGCTTCCCTTCCCGCGCCTCTCCCGTTCCGAAATCGAACGTTTGGACGGAACGCTCGATTATCCGCCTTACGGCAGCCCCGATGCGGGCGGTGATGACGAGACGGTTGAGCCCGGCGCAGAACCGCTTTCGGCGCCGCCCGAGGCCGAAGACAGCCCCACCGGCGATAACGATGAGCAGGAGCGCAAGGTCTAGAGGGGCCCATTCAGCGCTGCATTCCTGAAACGAAAACGGGCGCCCCGCTGTTCACGGGCGCCCGTAGATCTTGCAGATATCCCCGGCGCTATGAACCGGATGGGCCGGGCGCATCGTCCGTGCCGTGGACCGCCACGTACAGAGTCGGCAGGAAGACCAGCGTCAGCACCGTTGCAACCGAAAGGCCGCCCATGATCGCGAAGGCCATCGGTCCCCAAAACAATGTCGGTGCAATCGGCAACATCCCCAGAATGGTCGACAGCGCCGCCAGAAGCAGCGGCCTGAACCGATTGGCAGCGGCGCTGATCGCGGCATCCCGCGGCGACAGCCCGCCTCTGCGTTCCTCTTCGATCTGGGTGATCAGGATCACCGCGTTCTTCGCGATCATGCCAATCAGCGCCAGAACCCCCAGGATCGCCACAAATCCAAGCGGGCGGCCAAAGACCAGCAGGGCCAGCACCACGCCGATCAGGCCGAGCGGCAGCAGCAGAACCACCATCCCGGTTGACTTGAAGCTCTGCAGTTGAAGCATGAGCAGGGTCAGCATGATGAAGACCATCACCGGGAGGACGGCAAACACCGACGCCTGGCTTTCGGCGCTTGTCTCGGCGGTTCCGCCAAGTTCGATCGCGTAGCCGGGCGGCAGATCCGCGTTCAGGGCTGCGATATCGTCCTCCAGCGCGACCACGACCGCTTCGGGAAGTACGCCCGGGGCCACATCGGCCAGAACGGTCAGGGTGGGCACGCGATCCCGCCGCCAGATCAGCGGCTGCTCCTGATCGTAGGAGAAGTTCGCGAACTGGCTCAGCGCGACGGTCCGACCGCCCGCCACAGGCACCTGAAGCGTTGCCAGCGTATCCAGCGATATCCGATCGCGCGAGTCCGCCCGGGCAACGACATTGATCAGATAGATCCCGTCGCGCATCTGCGTGATCGGAGCGCCGGAGATCGCGGTCTGCAGCGTGTTCGACAATTGCGCCGATGTGAGCCCAAGTTGGCGCGCGCGGTTCTGATCGACCTCGATCCTCAGTTGCCGGCCGGGTTCGATCCAGTCGAAATGCACGTGCTGGGCCAAGGGCGTGCTGGCGACCACATCCGCCAGCCGCAGCGCCTGTGTGCGCAGTTGCTCGATATCCGGCCCCAGGATCCTGTACTGCACCGGCCAGCCGACCGCCGGCCCCATTTCCAGCGGGCTGACCCGGCTGATCGCTTCGGGGAAGGTTTCGATCAGAAACGCCGCCAGATCGCTTTCAATCCGGTCGCGCGCGTCAAGATCCTTGGCCATGACCACGATCTGGCTGCGGTGATCGCTTGGCGGCTCGATCACCAGCGGCAGGTAGAAGCGGATCACGCTGCGGCCGATATAGGTGGTCCAGAATTCAACGTCGTCGGACGCCGCCAGCCATTCTTCCGCCCGTGAGATCGCGCTTTCGGTGGCAAAGATCGACGCGGACCGCGGCAACTGGAAATCGACCAGCAGCTCGTTACGGTCCGACGGTGGAAAGAACTGACGGTTGACCGACTGAAGCCCCACAAGCGACAGCACGAAGATGCCCAGCGTCGCGGCGAAGGTCAGCCACTTGGCCCGCATGGCGAAGGTCAGGAAGCTGCTATAAGCCCTCATGATCGCGCCGGGTTCTACCGGTTCGGCCTTTGCGGGCGGTTTCAGCAGCGCCTTGCCCAGAACCGGCGTGAACATCACCGCGACCAGCCACGATGCGATCAGGGCGATGGCCACGACGAAGAACAGCGACACCGTATATTCGCCGGCCGAGCTTTCGGCAAAGCCGATGGGCACGAAGCCCGCGATGGTGATGAGCGTTCCGGTCAACATCGGTGCGGCAAGCGTCTGATAGGCCTTGGCGCTGGCGGTTTCGATGGTTTCTCCGGATGCGAGCCCCCGCAGCATCGCATCGACCGTCGTCATCGCGTCATCCACCAAAAGCGCCAGCGCGATGATCAACGCCCCCAGAGACACACGGTGCAGATCAAGCCCGAACACAGACATCATCATGAAGACGCCCGCCAGCGTGACCGGGATCGCGATGGCGACCACCGCGCCGGGCCGGACACCAAGCGTGAAGAAACTCACCGTCAGGATGATGGCGACGGCTTGATAAAGCGAGGTGGTGAAGTCGCCGATGGCGGCATCGACCACATCGGGCTGGTTCGACACCAGGATCGGTTCGACGCCGATGGGAAGCTGCGCCGTGACGTCACGAATGGCCGCGTCGATTTCATCGCCGAGCCGCAGGATGTCGCCGCCTTCGCGCATGGCAATCGCCAGCGCGATGGCGCGTTCGCCATTCACATGCAGCAGCGGTTGCGGCGGATCGACGAAGCCGCGCCTGATTGTGGCGATATCGCCCAGCCGGATGATCCGGTCTCCGGCAACAAGCGACACGTCAAGAATGTCCTCGGCGCTCTCAAACGCCCCCGAAACCCGCAGCGCCAGATTTTCCAGACCGGTATTGATGACGCCGGCCGGCCGGATCACGTTCTGGGCGGCAATCGCGGCGAATATCTGACCATAATCCAGCCGCATGGCGGCCACGCGTTCGGGCTGGAATTCGACATAGACCGTCTCGTCCTGCACCCCGATCCATTCGATCTTGGAAATATCGGGGACCCTGTGGAGCAGTTCGTCCCTTACGAAATCGACGTGATCGCGCAATTCGCGGTCGCTGAAGCCGTCCGGCGTAAAGGCATAGATGATGCCGAAGACATCCCCGAAATTGTCGTTGAAGAACGGGCCCAGCGTCCCCTGCGGCAGCGTGTGGCGCATGTCGCCCACGTTGTTGCGCACTTCCTGCCAGACCCCCGGGACGCCATCGGCCGGAAAGGAATCCCGCAGATCCACATAGACGGTCACGATGCCCGGTCGGGTGATGGACCGCAGCGCGTCGAGCCCGGTGGTTTCCTGCAACCGCCGCTCCAGCCGGTCGGTCAGCTGGTTTTGCGTTTCCTCAAGCGTCGCGCCGGGAAGAACCGCGGTCACCACCATTGTCTTGATGGTGAAGCTGGGGTCTTCGTCGCGACCGAGGTTCACGAATGCGAAGGAGCCGGCGAAAACCGCCACCAGCATGAGATAGATCGTGAGAGAGCGGCTTTTGACCGCCCACGCCGACAGATTGGGGCCGATCATGAGTCTGCGCCCAGCAGGCGTACTTCCTGACCCGGGCGCAGCGCCTGCACCCCGGCGGTAACCACGATTTCACCAACCTCTAGCCCGCCCGCGATCTGCACCGTCGACGGTGCGAAAGTACCGATCTCAACGATCCGCAGCGACACGGTTTCGGTGGCCGGATCGACGACCCAGACCGCCGGTTCGCCGTCTGAGCGCGTCAATGCGGTCGCGGGCAGCAGAATCCCCGCCTCGCCGCCGAAAAGCGCGCGGGCGACGATGGTCGATCCCAACCGCAAGGCCGCGGGCGCATCGTTCAACCCGATACGGACCAGGAACGTGCCGGTCACCGGATCCGCCTGCGGCGCGATCTCGCGCACCCGGCCTTCGGCGCTGACAGAGGGATTGATTGACAGCGCCACCGTCACTTTCGGATCGGGCGGGCTGGATTTCAGGATATTGGCAGGCACGGACAAAACCGCATCGCGGCCATTGTCGCGGGCCACCTGCACCACCGGCCGTCCGGCCGCGACCACCTCGCCCGGTTCGGCGCCCGTTGCGGTCACGACACCGGCGGCATCGGCAATCAGGACCGTCTCGTCGAGCCGCCGCCGCGCGATTGCAACCTGTGCCTCGGCCGCGTCCACTGCGGCGGTTGCGGTCGAATAGACCTGCTCGGCGCGCTCAAATGCGGCCCGCGCCGCGATCTGACGCTCGTAAAGCGTCCTTTGCCGGTCGAAATTGATCCGTGCTTCCGCCCGCTGCCCCGATACGGAGGCCAGATTGGCTTCGGCGGCCCGAAGCGCGTTTTGCTCATCAGAACTGTCCAGTCGCGCCACAACCTGCCCGGACGCGACTGTGTCGCCAACGCCGACCAGCCGTTCGATCATCCGCCCACCGTGAAGGAAGGCCAGATTGACCTGTTCCGCGGCCTCGATGGTTCCTGCGATCATCACATATGTGCCGCCGTCGCTTTGCGTCACCTCGACGGTCCGCACGGGCCGCGGCGCGACGGGCTGTTCGTCCTCATCGGCGTCACAGGCCGCCAGAAGGAAGGCAAGCACAATCGCCAGCCAGCGCAACCCTTTGGAATAATATAAATACATCGAGATCACGTATCCCTTCACAATGTTTCGGAAAACGACCCCCAAGCCCGTAGTGGACCTGCCCAGAGACTCGGTCAAGAAACTGGCCCGTTTGGCGCCATTTTGTCGCACTAACGCCCGGTTCTGCGCCTTCCGGCCTCGCCAGCGCTGGACGTCAAACAGGAGCTGCCGCCGCAGCGCGCGCCCATGAAAGCTCAGCCGCGCCGCAGAAAAGTCCGATTGATTTCATGCAGGCATTATGCGACGAAAAGTTCTAGGAACTGCCGAAATTTCGTATGAATTGGACCCGGACGCAATGTTCACAACGAGTCCGAGATTTCTGCGCAGCGGCTTCTGGGCAGCGTGGATTACCTTCTTTCTGATTTGGCTTGCGGCAAGCGCGTCGCTGGAAAGCGCACGGGTGATCGCGGGTCTTTTGGTCACCGCCGGGATTGCCGGGCTGTCGACACGGCTGACAACGTTCTGGGCCGGGCTCACGCTATCGCCCGCGCGTCTTCTTGCCGGACTGGGGTATCTGGCCGTGTTCCTGAAAGAGATGGTGAAATCCAACATCGTCATGCTCGGATATGTCTATGCGCCACGGATCAAGATCGCGCCCGAAATCATACACATCCCCACCCGCCTTCGCGGGCCGCGGGAACGGCTGGCATTGACAAACACACTTGCGCTGACGCCGGGCTCGCTGGTGGTCGATCTGAACCGTCAGCAGATTGATCTTCACGTCCTCGACCGCGATCTGGCCGACGGGGCGAAGGGCAGCGTGCAGAAGTTCGAACCCCTGCTGGAGAAAGCGCTTGGCTGACCTTCTGATCCAGATTTCCGCGGTTCTGGTCGCTGGCGCCATCGCCTGCAGCCTGCTGCGGCTGACGATCGGGCCGACGCTGATCGACAGGATCGTCGCGCTCGACGTCCTGACAATCGTGGCCATCGTGCTGATCGTCGAATATGCGCATGTCTCGGGCCGGGCGGCCTATCTTGACGTTGCGCTGACCTACGGGTTGCTCAGCTTCGTGTCCGTTCTTGCCGTTGCACGATATATCGAGCGGGGCCTCTGATGCTCGATATCTTCGTGATCGCGATCTGTGCGGCAATTCTGATCGGCG
This sequence comes from Paracoccaceae bacterium, assembly GCA_020425105.1. Lineage (GTDB taxonomy): Bacteria > Pseudomonadota > Alphaproteobacteria > Rhodobacterales > Rhodobacteraceae > Meridianimarinicoccus. Next base: position 20,495 of record JAGQRU010000001.1, on the reverse strand, counting down.
GAGCGCTGGCCGTGCTGCTGCCGGATGTCTTGATGGCGTCGGTCAGTGCGGGCGCCGCGGGCCTTTTCGCGTCGCTTGCCTTTCTTCTTCTGGGCGCGCCCGATGTGGCGATGGCCGAAGCCGCCATCGGATCCGGTCTGGGGATCTTCATCTTTCTCTATGCGCTGAAGAAGGCCGGTTATCCCAGGAAGAGCGACGAATGATCGACCTTGTCGCCAGCGTGCTGATCTTTTTGGGTTCGGTCTTCGTCTTTTCCGCCGCGGTCGGTCTGTTGCGGATGCCGGACCCGATCAGCCGCGTCCAGACCGCCACCAAGGCGACCACCCTTGGCGCAGTGCTGATGCTTGCCGGACTGGCGACCCTGCATCCCGAACGCGCGGTGCAATATGTGCTGATCATCGCTTTCGTCTTCATCAGCAACCCGATCTCGTCGCACGCGCTGGCCCGTGCCGGGCTCAAGGCGCATCGCGCGGCAGAAGCGGATCGTGCCGAAGACGGACCGGAAGGACGCTCCACATGACCGGGCGCGCGGTACATCTGGGCGCAAGCGTGCTGGTGCTTGCGGGTCTGGCGGTTGTCTTTGGCCGCATCGCCGGCGCGTATGTCGAACCCACCGCGCTTGGAGATCTGGCCGCCGGTTACATCGTGCTCAGCCCCGGGGAATTGTCGGTGCCGAACGTCATCACCGGGATCCTGCTGGCCTATCGCAGCTTCGATACTCTGGGCGAGGTCGCGGTGCTCTATATGGTTGCCGCAAGCCTTGGTCCGCTGCTGCAGCAGGTGGAAACCCCCCGTGCGACCGAAGCGCCACGGCTTTCCGACACTCCGGGGGAAATCATCGACAGCGGCCATGTGGCGCTGTTGCCGATGATCGGGGTGTTCGGCGCGTATGTCATCCTTTTCGGCCATCTCTCTGCCGGGGGCGGTTTTCAGGGCGGCGCCATTATCGCCACCGGAATCGAGTTCTACATGATCGCGCGGGTGACCTCGGCGATCAACGTCAAGGCCTTCAGCGCCTGCGAGTCAGGCGTTGGCGTGGCGTTCGTGGTCGTCGGGATCTTCGGTCTCGTCTGGGCCGGGGGCTTTCTCGATCCACGGTTCCTTCCGGCGGGGGAACTGGGTCAGTTCGTCAGCGGCGGCGCGATCCCGCTCGTCTCGCTACTGCTGGGGATCAAGGTTGCCGCGGAGCTTTCGGTCGTGCTCGAAAGGTTCCGCAGTTGACGCAGTTGGGCAAGGCATGACGGGGCTTCCGGTTTCAACCGTCCTGATGGCGACGGGCATCGGGCTGGTTCTGATGGGCTATGCCGCGGTGCTGATCCATCGCAACATCCTGAAAATGGTGATCGGATTCAGCCTGGTTGACAGCGGAATAGCGATCATCGTCGTGGCACTGGGCTATGTTCGCGGCGGCACGGCACCGATCTTCGACGCCGACACGGGCGCCGAAAGCGTTTTCGTCGATCCCATAAACGGGGCGCTGGCGGTGACGGCAATCGTCATCGGATTTGCGGTGACCGCGATCACCCTGGCCTATGCGGTCCGCCTTTACCGGCTTCACGGAACGCTCGATGTCGACGCATTCAGCGAAAGCCGCGGATGAGCCTCCTGCCCGTCCATCCGCTCGGGATCTATCTGTTCGGGCTCGGCGGCGGATTTCTTCTGCCGATCCTCTATCAGATCGGCAAACGCTGGCTGCAGGCGGGGTTCATCGTCGCCCTGCTCGGCATGACGCTGTGCGCCGTGCTTCCCGCGCTGGCGGTTCTGCAATCCGGCGAAACGATCGAGATCACCACCGCGGGCGCTCTGCCGCCGGTGTCGATCAATCTGCGCTTCGGCCCGTGGGAGGCCGCCGTTTCGGCCTGCGCGACGCTTGCCGCCGCCCTGCTGGTGGTCGCGTTCTGGCGGACCATCCGCACCCAATACGTACCGCTATTGCTGTTTCTGATCGCGACGTTGGGCGTGAACGGCCTGATTCAGACGCGGGATCTGTTCAACCTTTTCGTCTTTCTCGAAATCCTCTCGGTCGGCACTTATGGCTTGCTGGCGCTGTCCACCAGCGGCCCCGGCGTGCAGGCGGCGTTCAAGTACATCACGGCAACCATGGTGGCCTCGGCTCTGGTACTGCTCGGCGCTGTGCTTCTCTATAAAGCCACCGGCCATCTGAACATCGACCTGCTGATCCAGGCGGCACCATCGCTCGGCGCACCCATTGCGGGTATGGGCCTTGCGATGGTGCTTGCGGGCTTTCTGATCGAATTGAAGCCCTATCCTGCCGGCGGCTGGGGGCTCGATGTCTATGAAACCGCTCCGCCGCCGCTGGCCGCTTTCCTGTCCGTTGTCGGATCGGCGGGTCTGATCTTTGCGGTCGGCAAGCTGCTGCCGCTTTATGGCGACGCGCTTGGCCCGCTCACCGTCAGCGCCGCCCTGACGTTCCTTGCCTCAAACCTTGCCGGTCTGCGGCAGAAGGATGTTTTCCGCCTTTTCGGCTATTCCTCCATCGGCCAGATGGCGCTCCTGCTGCTGGCGCTCACGGTCCTGACCGACATCGGCGCGGACGACATTGCCCCTTTCGTGCTGTTCGGGCTGTTCGTGAACCACCTTCTGGCCAAGGCCGGGCTTTTCTGTCTGGCCGGGGTGCTGCGCGCGCGCAGGATCGATCAGGCGCTGTCGCTGGCGGCAAAGCCCGCCCAAGCGCTGCTGCTGGGCTGCTTCGTCGTCGCCATTTCCGGGCTGCCCCCCTTCCCTGGGTTCTGGGCCAAATGGGAGCTGATCCTGAGGCTTGCGGAGGCACACCGTCCCTGGTTGATCGGCGCGATCCTGATCGGTTCGTTGTTCGAGGCCGCCTATCTCTTCCGCTGGTTCTTCCACGCCCTTGGTCAGCCCAAGATAGATGAAACCGTCGAGACGGTCGCCGACGGCGCCGGGTCGCTTCACGACCTCATCCCCCCAGCGATCTTTGCCCTGCTCCTGACCGTCACGGGCGCGGCGGGCGCCATGGCCGCCGATGCGCTTACGCCTGCCCTGTTGCTGCCGATGCTCGCCGGCGCGGCGCTTCTGCTGGTGGAGCGGCTGCCGGGGCGCGCCAAGGCGCTTGCGATGCTTGTCGCCGTCGCCGCGGGCAGCCTGCTGATGCCACGCCCCGACGGCATCGCGGGTCTTTTCGGCCCGATCCTTCTTGCCGGCGGTTTGGTGATCGCGTCCGCGGGCTTTGCATGGCCGGGGCCGCGCCGGGGTCATTATCCGCTGATCGCCGTGCTTCTGCTTGCGATTCAGTCGCTTCTGACCGCATCGACCGGGCTTGCGTTCTACACCGCCTGGGAATTCGTCACCCTGGCATCGGCGTTTCTGATCGCCCGGAAGGACGTGGCGCGCGGCGAGGCGCTTCGGTTCCTGATCTTCTCGCTCGCCGCCGCCTTCTGCCTGATGGCGGGGTTCGCGCTGGTCGCCGCGGACGCGGGCACGCGGTCGATCTATGCGGTCATAGCCCTCGGGTCGGGCGACGGGCTTGGCGTATCGCTGCTTGCGGCAGGCTTTCTGATCAAGGCCGCCGCCATCGGCGTTCATGTCTGGCAGCCCGGCGCCTATGCCGCCGCAAGCGACGACGTGACCGCGCTGCTGTCCGGCGTTGTCAGCAAGACCGCGATCTTCGGCCTGATGCTGACCGGGTATCTCGTGCTGCGGTCGGACATGGAGGTGGAGTTCGGGCGCACGCTGGCATGGATCGGGATGGCCACCACCGTCGGCGGAGCTGTCATGGCGCTGCGCCAGGCCGACATGAAACGCCTGCTGGCCTATTCCAGCATGAGCCAACTTGGTTACATCGTCACTGCCATCGGCCTGATGGGACATCTGGGCTGGGTCACAGCGCTTTATCTGGTGGCCAGCCACATGCTGGTCAAAGGCATTCTGTTCCTTGCCGTTTCGGGCGTGGCGATCCGGACCGGAAGCGGATTGCTGGCCGATGCGGGCGGGTTGATACGCGCCATGCCGGTCACGGCGGCAACCGTTGCCCTCGCGCTGTTGTCGATGTCCGGGCTGCCGCCGCTGATGGGCTTCGGGTCCAAATGGCTGCTGCTTGCAGCAATCATGGAGAAAGGATGGACCGAACTGGCCGTCGCCGGTGCGTTCGCGACCTTCCTCGGGCTCTGGTACATGCTCCGGCTGTTTTCCGCCCTGTTCCTGGGCCCGGCCGCTGACAGCCGCCGGGTAAGCGAGGCGCCGCCCGCGCTGCTGCTGCCCCAGATCGTGCTGGCCGGCGGCATCGTCTTTCTGACGTTCTTCCCCAAATGGCTCATGGCGCCGGTTTCCGCCGCGATCGACCCGGAATTCGCGGCAACGCTGGTCTGGCAGGGGATGTCGCTGGAAACGATTTACGGCCTATGGGATCCGCGACCGACGATGCAGAGCGCCCTTGCGGCGGTTGCCGTTCTGGCGGCGCTCTGGTGGGCGACGGCCCGTGATCGGCGACTGGCGCCAACCGCCCGCAGCGCGCTGCTGTTCGCGTCGCCCCTGCCGCTGGCCCTGACACCGCCGCTGGCGATCTGGTTCTGGCAGAGCGTGGTGGCGGGCGTAAATACGCTCGCAGACATGGTGCGGCGCGCCTATAACGGCAAGGCACAGACCTATGTCCTGCAGGCGCTGCTGTATTTCCTTGCTGTCGCTCTGATCCTGTCCTTCGTGTCCTCCTCTTGAAGGCGTATAGCACCGCTGTGAAGATCCTCTCGCGCACCACAACCCTTCCAGCCGACCGGCCGCATCCTTCGCGCCACCGCATTCTTGTCGCAGCCCTGTGCATGCTGGCCGCCGCAGGCTGCGCGCCGCGGGGACAGCTGACCGTGGTCGATGCCGCACCCGTCGGCGCGACCGAAGTGCGGCTGCATACCGTCACCAGCCGCAATCTGGCAGAAGACGGGCTTCCCGGCGCGGGCCGCGCGGACCGATTGTCCTATCACAAGGTCGGTATCCTGCTGCCGCCCGAACGGGATGTTGGCGAGTTAAGATGGGGCGGCACCGGCAGGATCGATCCCAATCGCCATATCACCGCGTCCCGGGTGCAGCCTCTCGACGGCACCGCAGGATTCCAGCGCAGCCTTCGCGACGACTTGCGGCGGACAGGCACGAGAGAGCGCGAGGTGCTGGTTTTCGTTCACGGCTACAACACGAATTTCGCCGAAGCGACCGCCCGTTTCGCCCAGATGATGCACGACATGCGGCTGCCCGCCGTCCCGGTGCTTTTTTCCTGGCCGTCGCAGGCCCGCGCGCTTGGCTATGTCTACGACCGCGACAGCGTGCTGATTTCGCGCGATAGGCTCCGGCAGTTGTTGCTGGAGGTCCGTGCCGCCGGTGCCGACCGGATCCTGCTGGCGGCGCATTCCATGGGCGCGCAGCTGGTCATGGAAACGCTGGTGCAGGCCGATCTTGCGCAACCGGGCGCCGCCGCCCGCCTTGCGGACAGCGTGGTTCTGATTTCCCCGGATATTTCGGTGGATGTGTTCCTGTCGCAGCTTTCGCAGATCAGCCGGATACCGCAGTCCCTGATCGTCTTCACCTCGGCGGAGGATCAGGCGCTCAGGCTCTCCACCCTCGTCGCAGGCAACAGTCCCCGGCTCGGCAAGCCGTCAACGGACCCCAGACTGGACGACACCGGAGCGATCTTTCTTGACGTGACAGCCTTCAACGACCGGGCCCATGGCGACTTTGGTCATTTGACGGTCGGGACGTCTCCGGCGCTGATTGCGATGGTGCCGCAGTTGCGGGACGCGGCCCGCGCCCTTGGCTCCGGCGCCTCCAGCCACCCCGGGCCTTTGGCGGAAACACTGTTGACCATTCGTTCGGCGGCAGACACAGCACTGACAGGCGCACAATGACGGCAGGGTCTGCCCGGTCTATCATCGGCACGCCGCGCGGTGCGACCGCCATACCGGCCTTGGTCCCCGCCGGTCTGAGAAGATGAGGTTTCGGATGGCAACGACGAAAATGAAAGCGCTTCGGCTGATCCCGCGCGTGTCGGCCCCGGGGCTGCTGCTGGGCCTGCTATGCGCCGCCGCGTCTTTCACGCCGTCGCTTATTCCGCGCGACCATGTGCTTCAAGGGGCGCTTGCAGGGGTCGTGATGGCGCTTGGATACCTGACCGGCCGCTGTGCAGAGCTGATCTGGTACGCGGCCAGCATGCCGGTGCTGCGGGGCACCATCCGGCGGGCGGCCTGGGTCGTTGCCTTCGTTGCGGTCCTTGTCCTGCTGGGTCAGGCCCTGCGCTACAGCGCGCTGTGGCAGGACGACCTTCGCGGACGAATGGGGATGGATCCGGTCCCCGGCGGGCATCTCATGGCGGAGCTTCTGATCGCCACGGCGGTCTTTTCGGTTCTTTTCGCGGTCGGCGCCGCCGTTGCGTTCTTCTTCCGCCTCATCCGCGCCCGGCTGTATCTCGTGATGCCTCCTCGGCGGGCCAATGTCATCGGCGCGATCATCGTGGTCCTGGTGCTGTTTTTCGTCACCCGCGACGGTCTTCTTGACCAGACCATCGGCTTTCTGGACGAAACCTTCGAAGCGAGCCAGTCGCTGTTCGAAAAGGCCGCCCCTGCCCCGACCGATCCGCGCATTCCGGGCAGTGCGGCGTCCCTTGTCGACTGGGCCACGATGGGCGCGCCCGGCCGCAACTTTGTCACCCTGGGGCCCGATGCCAAGGCGATCTCGGCCTTCACCGGAAAGCCGGCGCTCGACCCTGTCCGGGTCTATGTCGGGCGCGCGAACCGCGACACGCCGGAGGAACGGGCCGCACTTGCGCTGGACGAGCTGAAACGGCTTGGCGCGTTCGACCGTAAAATTCTGGTGGTCGCCAGCCCGACCGGGACGGGATGGATGGATCCGGGATCGCACGATCCGCTGGAATATATGCATAACGGCGACATCGCGACCGTGGCCGTGCAGTATTCGTACATGCAGTCGCCCTTTGCCCTTGTTTTTGAAACCCGCACCGGGCTCGATCAGGCGACGGCGACGATTGCCACGATCTATGACTACTGGATTACGCTTCCGAAAGACCGCCGCCCGCGGCTTTATATCCACGGGTTGAGCCTGGGCGCATGGTCGTCGATGTATGCGACCACGCTCTTCCAACTGGTCAACGATCCCATCGACGGCGCCTTCTGGGCAGGACCGCCCTTTCCGTCGGATTTCTGGAACCGCGTGCAACGGACGCGCAACCCGGGCAGCCCCTGGGTGCTGCCGAAGATCGGTGACGGTTCGCTGATCCGGTATGCCTCCCGCACCGAGGACGGGTCGACAGGAGCCGACTGGGGAGACATGCGCATCGTGTTCCTGCAATATCCGAGCGACGCGATCGTCTTTTTCGATCCGCTGTCGCTGTGGCGCCAACCCATCTGGATGCGTGAACCCGCAGGCGACGGCGTGTCGCCCTATCTGCGCTTCATGCCGATTGTCACCCAGTTCCAGCTGGCGCTCGACATGGCGATCTCGACCGCCGCCCCTGCGGGCTACGGACACAGCTATTACGCGGGCGATTATATCGGGCCGTGGGTGCAGGTCACGGCACCGGAAGGCTGGACCCCGAGCGACACGGAGCGGCTCAAGGCGCATTGCGACAACGGATTTCAGAAGGGCTGTTCGAATGGAGAGTGACATGCGCATTACCCCCCGGGACGCACGGGTTTCGGCACGGGCAACCGCGGCGGAGGGCATGGGCTGATGTTCGCGCTTCTCACACCCAACGCCTTTTTCTCGGAAGCGATGAGCCACCTGCTGATCGCCTTTATCTGCGGGGGCATTGTCGGGCTGGACCGCCAGCTTCGGGGCAAGCCGGTTGGCCTGCGGCCCTGTATGATTGTGGTCCTCACCACCACGCTGCTGGTTGATATCGGCAATGTTGCGACCGAAGGCGCTGGCGATCCCTCCCGGATGATGTCCGCAATTGTGACCGGCGTCGGGTTTCTGGGCGGCGGTGTGATCCTGTCGCATGGCGGAGAGGTTCGCGGCATCACGACGGCCGCGTTGATCTGGGCACTGGCCGCCGTCGGCATCGTGATCGGGCTGGGCTTCGGCCTGACCGCGCTGGCTTTCACGCTGATCATCAAGGCGATGATGCTGTCGGTCGACCTGATCGAATACCAGTTCCCGCGCCTGCGCAGACGATCTGAAGCAGAACGCGATTAGCCCCGGGAACCGCCGATGGCCGCGCGCCTTGGCCAAGGCCGATGCGCAGGCAACGACCTCTGTCTGCAAACAGAGCGGAAAGGTCCCGCAGTAACGGCAGGCGACAAAGGGCCGCCAGCATTCCAGAATTTTGCTCGACACCACGAGTGAACGCCTTGCCTCGCGGCCGACTCTGGCTCTGCGAGCCGGGCAGCGATGCGTGCCTCATCGGCGGGTTTCATGGTTCGGAGCTTCGTGGATCGCTCGACCGCCGTTTTTCAAATAGGCTGCCGCCGCGAAGGTCCTTCGCGGCGGCGGCATTTCGTTGTGATCAGTTGTCTCAGACAAGCACGGTGATCTGATCGGAGCCGTTGTCCAAGGTCAGCGTGAAAGTATCGCCGATCTGAACGACGTCGATCCAGGGCTGTTCGTCCAGAGCCAGAAGATCGGCTTCGGATTCTGCACGGATGGCCTTGTTGGCGAACCCCTGGAAGACCAGGATGTCGTTTTCGTCGAAGTTCAGGTCCTTGACCGACAGCACATCGCCCGTGGTCATGAACCGCGCATCGAAGACGAAAGCATCTTCCCCGGCGCCGCCGGTTGCCATGTCGGCCCCGAAGCGCAGGTGGAACTCGTCATTCTGATCCCCGCCGTTAAACATGTTGTCGCCGATATCGCCGACGAACGTGTCGCCCCGGGTTCCGAACTTGCTGTACAGGTTGAAGAACTGCACCGACTTCGCGCCGTTCGCGTCATCCGGCTGCAGGATCTGGGCGTAGCCATTGTCCAGATAGAACTGCAGATCCGCGTCCGACGCGATGGTGCGGGGCTGGTCGAAGAACCGGAATTCCACGCTGTCGCCTTCGCCAAAGTTCAGATCGGTGATGGTATGCGCATCCCCGGGCTTCACCTTCCGGCCATCGAAGACGAACAGATCCGCGCCGCCGTTGCCGGTGCCGGTATCCATGCCATAGCGCAGGTGAATGATGTCGTTCGCACCCTGCCCCACAAGGACATCGTCCTTCACATGTCCAATCAGGATCAGCGGTTCCACCGGCGCGTCGATCACGGTATCGGCACGGAAGTTCAGGTTCTGGATCCGTGTGTCTGCATCCTGACCGGTATCGGAAACGTCATAGGCATTCGCGGTATCGCCGAAATAGTCATCAAGGTATTCGGCCAGCGCATCCTGTTCGGTCCCATCATTGGCGAAAGTGGCGTCACCGGTCTGCACGCCGGACTGTTCCAACTCCACCAGATTGACCCGCGCGATCACCGCCGGATCGCCGACCTCACCCACCAGCGGATCCTCGTTGGTATTGGGGAACGGATAACCGTCGCCGCCGCCGATAAAGTTGCCCGCAGCGTCGAAGCGCGGCTCAGCCAGGAAGCCCAGCGTCACCACGCGCACTGTGCCATTGGGGTCGCCTTCCAGCACCCCGTTGCGCATCAGCACGTCCAGATCGTTGCCCGCCGCGTCGGTGATCGCGGCGCTGACGACCCGGCTGCCCGCGGCCAGATCCGGGTCATAGCTGAACTGGATACCCGAGACCTGCGCGAAGCGGCCCGACACGCCCGGCAGCGCGCTCACCCCGTGTTCCAGCAGCGACACAAGTTCCGCGCGGGTAAGGGTGAGCACAACCAGATCGTTGTTGAAGGCCAGACTGGTCTGGATGTCGGTCTGGCTGATGCCGCCCGCGGGCTTCACCACATTGCCCAGACCGTCCAGCACCTCGGCATTCGGGGTGCGGATCGACGTGCTGCCGCCCGGCGGCACGACGGTTTCGCCAATCGAGGCCCGGATGCCGCCGCCGTTCTTGATCGACACCAGCACGGTCGGGTCGGTCTTCTGGGCTTCGGCCAGGTTGGCATCCGCCGTCAGGTTGCCAAGGTTGGTTTCCTGCGTCCGAACGCCGTCGGGATCGGTCGCCGCGCCAGAGCCGGAGCGATTGCCGTTCAGGAACACGTTCGACACGCCGAAGACATTGCTTTCGGTGGCAAGGATCTGGGTTTCGATCGCATCGGCAATCGCCTGAATTTCAGGATCAATCAGACCCTGTGCATTCAGCGCGGCAACGCCGGCATCGTCGGTGGCATAGGCGCCCGAGACATCCTCGTCATAGCTGGCGGGAATGATCCGGCCCTGATCGTCGAATTCGATGACCAGACGGCCCACATACTTGTACGACCCGTCGGTGTTGACCACCGCCGTGGTGCCGCCATCCGCGTTGGTCACGAATTGCGGATACTGGCCCTGATCGCTGTCGCCGGGGCGGATGTAATCATTGTCGTCGAACAGACGCGTGTTCGATCCGCCCGCCACGATGATGTCCACACCACTCAGACGCTGCGCCAGTTCCAGTTCAATGTTGATCTGCTGCATATGGGCCAGCAGGATCACCTTGTTCATGCTCGGGTTGGCCGCCAGAAGCGCATCGACCTCGGCCTGGATATCCGCCGCCAGCGCATCCAGTTCCGCCGGGGTCGGGGTCGACCCGGCCCAGGTCGGGCTGACGCCGACGCCGCCCGGGCTGGAAATCGTGCCCAGCGTCGGGGTGGTGGCGCCCACGATACCGATCAGTTCGGCCGCATCGCCCAGATCCGCATCTTTCGACAGGAAGGCCAGCTGGCCGCCCTCTTTCAGATCGCCATCCGTCAGGCGCGGCTGCGCGGAGTTGGCAAAGCGGTTCTGGTCGTCCAGCGCATGCGCCTGCACATCGAACAGGAACAGCGATCCCGGCGCCTCGCCGAAGAGCGTCGAGACATCCAGAATGCCCGAGGTCTCCCAGTTGCCGATATCCTGCTGGCCCGTTGCGGCGACGTTTTCGTCCACTGCGCCGCGGGTTTCGTCCTGATTGATTTCGGCCACGCGGGTCACCGCACCGCTTGTCGGGTCGATCTTGATGATGGACGCGTCGTTCGGGTTGGCGGAGTTCGGCCCGAACAGACCGCCGACGGCCCGGTCTTCCTGAACATAGATCATGCCGTCATCGGCCCAGTCCAGGTTGTCGGGGCTGCGCAGCGCCTGTGCGGCGTCTGCGTCACCGTCATAGAGCACGGTGAAATCAGCCGTCGGCGCGTCGATATCGGTGAAGTCGATTTTCGCTGTGTAGAGCGTGCCGACCGTATCGGCGCCGCCGTCATAGGACGACACACCGGTTGAGGCGAGCACCACTTCGCTGCCATCGGCCGGGTTGGTCGAGGCATCTTCGGGGCGCGAGAAGCCGAAAGCGCCCGCAGCTTCGGCCTGCGCCCAAAGGTTGCGCTGCGTCGGATAGCCGAATTCGTCGAAGCCGTTCAGGCCATTGTTGTCGGCCAGCGCCAGATTCGGGTTGTTGTCGATTTCGACCCAGCTGCCGCTCAGGCTCGCGCCCGCGCCGTTGAACTGCGACGGCAGAGTTTCACCGGTGTCGGACGCCCAAACGAACAGCTTGCCCTTTTCGAGACCGTTGCGGTCCAGGAACCCTCCGGTGCCGGCGTTCTTTTCGCCCACATAGAGGAACACCGGCGCCGCTTCGTTCGACCCGTCAGCATCGGCATCGAAGGGCGAGGTGTCGTCCATCAGGATAAAGGCGACATGGCTGGTTGTGCCGGTATCCACCTCGGTAACGTTTTCCCACGCGCCCCGGCCCATGGCGGGAACGGCGTAAAGCGTGCCCGTCGCCGGATCCAGCGCCCATTCATTGCCCGAGACATTCGAGAAATTGCCGCCGGTTTCTTCGCCGGTGAAATAGATCCGGTCGGTCAGACCCATGCCGGTGCCGAACTGCTCGGCCTCGAACAAGGCAGCCGAGCAGAAGCGGTCGAAGCCGACGCGGCCTTCGACCAGCCCCGCCACGTCCGTCAGTTCATTGCCGTCAGCGGTGAAGACCGTGTCGAAGGCCAGGCCGCTATCGACGATCTGCTTGGTGGTCTTGTCGATATCGAAATAGTGCACCCGCGCCCCGGTCAGCGACAGACCGTTGGCGAGGCTGTAGGCATGGCCATCGAAATTGGCCAATTCGCTGTTTGCCAGAACCCGCACGGTATTGGCGTCAAGCTCGAACGCGCCCAGACCGTCCAGCACGCCGGTGGGCGTGTAGCTGTTGATGGTCTCGCCCACTGTGAAGATCGGCGTGACGTTGTATCCGTTCTCGCCCTCTGCCATGGCGCCGCCATTGGCCGGCATTGCGACGACCGTCGACGAGGTCACCACATTGCCCATGGGCGCCTGACCGCCAGCCACTGCCAGCGGCCCGAGGTCCGGATCGGTGGAGAAGTCCAGATTGGCGGACAGATAGGGGAAGTCGGCGCCGGTGAAGTCCAGCCCTTCCAGATTGGATCCGATCAGCGCCGAGAAGTCGCCCGGCGCCGTGCCATCGAGCAGATCGGCCAGAGAGTCGCTGCCGAAATCGAACTCGTGGTTGCCAAGGGCGATGGCTGCGAAGCCCAGTTCGTTCTGGATCTGAATATCCGCGATCCCGGCCGATCCGAAGACCGCCGCCGAAGCATCGTAGAAGAGCCCCGGAATGAAGGCGTCGCCCGAGCTGAGGCGCAGCGTGTTATCCGCCACCCCGTCGTTGAACAGATCCTGCGCCTGCAAGGCGTTCATCACCGCCGAGGTGTTCACCACATCGCTGATCTTGCCGCCCAGGTTCAGCGGTTCCTGATCGGTCACATGCAGAAGCTCCAGCACGAAGTTCTGCGGCGTGGCCGGGGCCGCCGGGATTTTCAGGCCGGCCAGCACCGGATCGTGATCCGACGCGCGCGCCGCGGTTTCGGCAAATTCGCTGTTCACATGCACCGCGTCGAACTGCGCACCGTATTCAAGGCTGTCGGACACAAGGATATGGTCGAGCGACTGGGAATTGCCCTGGAAGGTATAGCTGTAACGCTCGTCATCCGGCAGGGTTTCCGTCAGGTTGTTGGTGCCGGTGTGGTTCTGATCCAGTGCGGCTTCGATACCGGCAACCGGCGAGACGAATTCGAACTCGTTCATATCGCCCAGCGTCACCAGCTTCGCGTTCGGATCCACGGCCAGCTTGCTGGCCAGGAAGTTCTGGATCGCCGCGCTTTGGGCCTGACGCTCATCCAGCGACCCATTGACCGTCACGTCTTCCTGGCGCGCATCGAACGGCTGTTCGACACCCATGATGGGCGCGGAGCCGCCTTTGGACGACAGATGGTTGTTCACAACGGTGACGGTTTCGCCGTTGAACTGGAAGTCTGCGACAAGCGGCAGACGCCCGCCTTCGAAGGCTTCGCCGACGCCCTGGCCGCCGATGGTCTGCACGCTGCCCGGCACCAGATCGACGCGGGCATCGTTGTAAAGGAACGCGGTGCGGATATTGCCGCCCGGGATCCCGCCGGACAGGTCATCGCCGATGAAGGTGTTGTCGATGAAGCTGTAGGTCGGGCCGCCAGCCGCGATGATCGCATCCACCAGTGCCTGAAGCGTGGCCGAGGCCGACGTCACGCTGTCGGTGCCTTCCGCGCCGGTATTGTCTTGAATTTCCTGCAAGCCGATGATGTCCGGCGTGTTCAGGTTGTTGACGATCTGCTGCGCGATGGCATCAAAGCGCCCGTCGCCCAGATCGTCGTCCACGCCGCCGGACACGCCCGGCAGCAGGTTGTTGGGATCCTCGATCACGACATCGAGGTTCAGCACGTTGTAAGACGCAATGGTGAGCGTATCGGCATCGCCGACAATGGTGCTGACTTCCGGGGTCAGACCGCCCGAAGTCGGCGTGAAGACCTGTGTCGGGTGGATCTGGAAATTGCCGAAGTCATAGCTGACCACGCCCGTCACATCGCCCAGAAGATCGCCCGCGGCGACATCGGGGAACGCGAAGCCCGGCAGGATACCACTGTCAGCGTCGATCTGGATCCGTTCCGGATTGAAATCGGTGGGCGAGATATTCAGCGTCCCGCGCGCGCTGAGGCCGGTGGCATCCGCACCTTGATCGACGACGCCGAAGATTTCGCCGAAGCGATTGGTCCCGATAACGGCCATCACGTCCTGTGCGGTGACCAGCATGCCTTCGAGGCTTTCGAAGAAGTCGATGCCGTCGGTGGTGACATCGAAGCTGGTGAACGCGTCATCGTCGATGGTGCCGCTGACCGGGATCCGGCCGCCCTGACCGATCACCGTCGCCGCCGGCAGCGCATTGCCCGAAGATTGAACGGTGACCGAAGGGCTGACGATTTCAGTGATGGACAGGTTGCCCGAAGAGATCCCGCCGGGGAAGAACTCCGTGACCGTGCCGGACACGTCCACTGCGTCGCCCACCGCAACCGACGGGGCCGATGCGGTATAGACGAAGATGCCGTCGGAGGTGGCAATATCGCCATCGCCCGCAGCGTCCTGAAGATAGAACCCGTTCCCGGCGACGGCGGTCACGATGCCCGACGTCATCACGCTGGTTCCGGTAAAGGGCGAGCTATGCGCCTTGCCCTGAATATCGTAGATCGCGGTCGTCGTGCCGCCGCCTGTGCCGCCACCGCTGCCGGTTCCGGTGAAGCTGGGGTTCACGGCGCCGAACGTGTCGCTGGCCAGCGGATCCATGTCGAAATCAGCCGGATCGACCACGTTGCCCGCCTGGTCGATCACCTCGCCATTATCGGGATCGTTCACAGCGAACAGGTCGCCCGTCGTGCCATCGCGGAAGATCAGCTTCGGCTCATCGCCGGTGAAGGCGAAATCGGAGCCGCCAAGCGCCGCACCCTGTACGCGGACTTCATCCGCGGTATCATCTGCAATCCCGATGGCGTCATAGATGGTGCCGAAGATCGACGCATTGCTGCCGTCATAGCTGTCGCCCACATTGGCGGTGGCGGTGTCATCGGTCAGGACCAGCGTGAAGCTGGGGTTTTCAAGATCCGGCACCGAGATCGTCAGAAGGCCATTGGCATCGAACGTGCCGGACACGGCCGATTTATGATCGATTGTCTGCGGCAGATCGAAATCCGCTTCGATCGAATAGAAGAAGCCCGAAAAGCTTGCCCCCGGCGTGCCGCTGATTTCCAGCTGCTGCGTGGCCGGATCGGCGCCGGCCGGGTTCGGCTGAAACTCATTGATCAGAACCGTCATGGCAGCGGCGGCGCGGGTCGGGTTCACGGCCCCGAATGTGTCACTGGCCAGCGGGTCGATATCGAACTCGGCCGGATCGACCACATTGCCCGCCTGGTCGATCACCTCGCCATTGTCGGGATCGTTGACGGCATAAAGCTCGCCCGTGGTGCCATCGCGGAAGATCAGCTTCGGTTCATCGCCGGTGAAAGCGAAATCGGACCCGCCAAGCGCCGCGCCCTGAATGCGACCTTCATCCGCGGTATCATCTGCAATCCCGATGGCGTCATAGATGGTGCCGAAGATCGACGCGTTGCTGCCGTCATAGCTGTCGCCCACATTCGCCGTCGCCGTGTCATCCGTCAGCACCAGCGTGAAGCTGGGGTTTTCAAGATCGTTGATGGTCACCGTCAGCAGCCCGTTCACGTCGAACACACCGGACACAGGCGCCTTGCTGTCCACGGATTGCGGCAGGTCGAAATCGGCTTCGATCGAGAACAGGAAGCCCGCAAAGCTGGCACCGGGGGTGCCGAGGATTTCCAGAGTTTGCGTGACCGGGTCGGCGCCGGACGGGTTCGGACGGATCTCATTAATCAACGGCGTAGGCATGAATGACTCTCTCCTTGGGCCGGGCTGCGCGCCGACCTGTGACTTTGAGCCTGCTTAAATTGCCATTGTGACCATTTCTTAACCTTCTTGTGACGGCTAAGAGCGAATCTTGATCCGCTGAAAAACCGCGTTGCCAGTATGCGCCTCCAGCGGCGGCGGGCGCGTGAAACTTTCGTTGAATTCCAAAGACCCGCAGCGGCGATACCTACCCCGCGGGCAACCCGCGCAGCGGGAGGTCGACCATGGAGAGACCACCAGCCGGGAGACGCGCCGCGCGTTCTTCTGCATCCGGATGTCTACGTGCGGTTGTGACGAACATCCGCCGCATCCGAATCCCGCCAATGCACAGCACGTCACGTGCGGCACTGGCACTCCGACAATCCGGTCGACCTGTGCCACGACCAGACAGAGACGCTCCGCCGCGTCCCCATAGCAGGCGCTCCAAAGCCCGCCTTCAGCATCCACACAGGACCCCTCGGGCGCGCCATGTCCGGAATGCAGATGGGCGAAGACACGACCGTTCGACGGCATGCCCGTTTCAGCATCCTAATAATGAACATGGATGTCGTGCGCCGGGTCGAGCCTGTCGTTTTCGGCCTACGCGCCCGTTTCGTGCCGGAAAGTCGCCGGTCGCCTTCCGGCCACGGTCCTGCGACGCGCAGCGGGTCGGCGCCTGAAACGTCAGGCGCTCTGATACCGCACGCCCCTGTATCGCAGGGCGCTGGATGTCGGCCTGCCCGTGCCGGGCACCGCCGCATCGCTGAAATAGGCCGCGCCGCGATAACACATCGGCAGGCGGGGCCGCACCGGCACAGGCAAGCTGCGGTCGGCGGGCCAGTGGCTGACGCTGCGATAGATCAATTGGGTCATCGTTTATCTCCTAAAAAAGCGTAATTTGGGCCCGTCATCCACCGAAGGTGTGTCGGGGGCGCCCTCCATCCGGTGCGCGCGGGTCCGCGAAGTTGGAAAGGATGCCGGGCAGCGCGGTATCGCCGCCCGGGATGGTTCGGCCTACAGCCCGGTCCGCGACGGCAGGGCAACATAGAGCTGAACATGCGTGACGGTCGAAAACTCACCCGGGAGCGGTCCATAGGTCTTGCCGTCCGAATGCCACGCAACGCCCAGATCGGCCGCCAGGTGTTCGCCGCTCAGCTGCAGGCAGGGGGTCATCGTCCGCTGAAACCGGGCAGAGCCGTCCGCATTGGCGACGAACACGTTCTCGGACCCATCGCGGGCACCGAAAGGAAGGTCATAGGTCCCGATGAACGGCTCGGTCGGCGGCCACACCATGAAATCGTGCCACATTGTATACACGCCATTCGGGACGAGATTGCGGAACGCGAGGTCGATCTGTCCGGTGCCGTCCTGACAGGTATAGGTCCCGCTGCCTTCTGCGGCGAACCATTCGCCAAGCGTCAGGCCAAGCGGGCGCCCTTTCGGATAGGGGCCGGTGTCCGAGGTATCGAGGAAGTTGTGCGGCACCTCGACCGCCGGCGCATAAAGCGGGGCGTCCATGTCGCGCGTCGCGGCGGTTGGCCGGAACACCTCGTCCGAGCCGGGCACCTGTTCATAAAAGACGTCCTGTTCGGCCAGGCCATCGTCGATATGAAAGATGAAGCTCAGCGTCATGGATTCCGGCGGGTCGTAGGACGCCAGAATAAGATCGGGACGGTCACGTTCCTGAAATTGCGTCTCGGCCGCCGGGGCAGCGTTGGACAGGGCGAGTAAAGAAGCGGTCAAAAGCAAAAAGCGTCGCATGATTCAGTTTCCATTTGTGGTGGCGGCAGGCTGCCGCGCGGGGCAATTCTGGCGGTCATGGCCGTCTTGCGGACCAGGAGCGCCGGTGGGATTGGGCTGCGCGCAGATGCACAGCCCCGTCGCGACGGTCGCGGCAGGCAAACCGCGTCCATCGGCGTTTTGGAACCAACCGGTTGGCTGGTGGTATTAGTGGGTCGCGACCGGTTCGGGTTGCGGCGGCAGGCCCGACGGCACCCGCGCCGGGACAAGAGCGCTTCGGTCGATCGCACTCGGGTCTGTCAGGCCATCCAGAAAGGCCAGCAGCGTGTCGACATCGGCATCGTTCAGCGCCCGCCTCTGCAAATCGTTCGCCGCGGCAATACGATTGCGCAGTTCGGGTTCTTCATGCACCCAGCGATCCCTCAGATCGAAGGCAGCGCGGCGTGCAGGGTTCAGCGGCCGGAAGATCAGCGACGACGCCTCGCCCGTGGCTTCGATCACCGTCTCTATCGGCGGCAGCGTATCCTGAGCCAAACGATAGGCGTTGAGCGAGGCGACACTGTCCAGATGGTGCCGCACCGCGTCTTCCAGCCGCGCGAAGGCGCCATCGTGCCCCCACGGACCGGTCAGCGCCACGTTGCGCAGCGTCGGCGTGCGGAAGGCGAAAAGGTCGTCGGGATCGAATGTCACGCGAAAGCGCCCTTCATCTTCGAGCCGCGTCATGAATCCCGCCGCGCGCCAATAGCCGGTATCCTCGCCATGCCCCTTGCCCGGCCCGATCTGCGGCACCGCAATGGCATGAAATCCGTGATCCGACAGCAGCGCGCCGGAATGGCAGGTCACGCACCCGGCATCGCCGAAGAAAAGCTCCATGCCGATCTGCTGCTGCGGGGTCAAAGCACCGGCATCACCGGACAGATACCGGTCGAAGGGGCTGTCATCGGACCGGAAAGCCACGGTCTGAAACGCGGCAAGCGCCCGCGCGGCATGGACGAAGGTGATATCCGCCGGATCGTCGATATCGTCAAACGCCGCGATGAAGCGTTCGGCATACCCGTCAATGCCGGACAGCCGTGCGGCCAGAAGGGACCAGGCGTCGCTCAGCCGGTCTTCGGCCACCGCGGTGGCGACCGGATTTTCGCCTTTCTGTCCCGCCATTTCTGAATGTGACAGGACCGGGAACATGGCCTGCGCGGCCAGCAGGGACTCGAGCCCTGCGGGAAGATCCTCTCGCGCCGGGCTCCAGAACCCGCTCTCGAACACGGCCTCCGGATCGGTCTCCAGCCGTCCGTCATGGAACATCGTGCGGTATTCCCGCGCCCCGATGTTCCACAATGCCTGCGCATTGCGCGGGATGCGTCCGGTTACCCCCTCCCGGGTGCGCCGCTCGGCACCGGCTCCCTCGCCGCCCTCTCCGATCCCGAGCGCGAGACCATCGCTCGTGCCGTGGCGCGGATCGTGGCAGGTGCCGCAAGAGATATTGCGGTTGCCCGACAGGACCGGATCGAAGAACAGGTCGCGGCCAAGCGCCACCAGCAGGTCTGGCGGTGCTCCGTCATGCAGGAAGTCGCTGTCGCGAAGCGGTGCAGGCATGCCCCGTGCCGCGCTGTCCATCGGGCCGCCCGGCGCGGCGGCGGGCAATATCGCGGTGCACGCCATCAGAAGCGCGGTGAGGCGCAGAGGGCTCCGGACGGTATTCCGCGCCAGCGCCCGCAGGGGTTTTCCCGGAAATTGATGTGTCATGTCAGTGCCTCCGTTTGCGCGATTTCTGATGGATTTGGCCGTCCCGGGATATGGCGCGGAAAGACTGAATCGGTGGATTTCAGACACCCTTACGCGGGCGCCTCTCAGGTTTCGCGCAGCACCAGAAGCTCGGGCGCCACGGTCGCGGCTGGCGATGCGACGGTCAGTTCCGATGCGTACCGCGCGCGAACTTCCAGAACACCCGTCGCGATCCGGCGGGCGGCGAGACCGGAAAGCCCGGCTCCGATCACGATGACGTCCGGTTTCATGTTCTGCCTTTCATGTACGACGGCCGCTTCGACGGAGCCGGTCGAGGATCACCATGCTTCAGCAGAAGGTCATGCAGTCCCAGATCGTCGATCAGGCACCGGGGAAGACCGGCAAGTTCAGCCAGTGCGTGGCGGGCATTCCCCCGCCTTTGCAACCCGCCGCGCGGCAGTGCGGATGGCACCCGCCCTTGCACTTGGGTGCAGGCCAAATCGACGAATGACGGCGGCGTTGCCCAAATCCGCAAGACCGCGCGGGAAGAACCGCAGCTTGCCGCCGCGATCTACAACGCGCCCAACTTCTTGTTGGGGATCAATGAAAATTCGCACCAGAAAATGCGGCTGGACGTCGTAGGTGTTTGATTCCACGGTTTGATGGTGCGATCAGACGGACCTCATGGCCGTGCCGCGACACTTCCTGCGCCCAATGATGCGCACTGGCGCAGGCGTCCATCGCTGCGAGGCGCGGCGGCTCGTCAGCCATGAACCGCGCGAACTGCAGCCGTGATAGCTTCTTGCGGAACAGCACGGGCCCCCTCCTTCAACGCGCCGTGAAACTGGAACACTTTCTTTGCCAGATCGACGCCGATGATGATAACCTTTCCCATGGATGCCCTCTCCTACAGCTTGTGTTTCGACACCACGAGTTTGGCACATCGCGATGCCGTCAGGGGAGAGCGGCATCCACCCCATCTCCAAAATAAGTATCTGTATTTATTGCATTTTTATCACTGATTTGCTCGGCGCAGCTCCCCGCAATTGACTACCCACGTCCCCGCACTTCGCCTGACCAGGCGGCTGACACGGCCCGCATATCCTTTGCGCCACAACCAAAGCACGCGCCTGTCATGTCGGCGGATCGCTGAGAAGTTCCGCGACGCGCGTCTGGAGCATGTGCAGCACGTCTTCCTCGAACCAGGCATTGCGCCGGAACCAACCTGCGT
>JAGQRU010000353.1 GCA_020425105.1 Paracoccaceae bacterium | reverse complement strand
TCAGGCGCAGATCCAGCGCGGGCTGAAGGAAGCCTATGTCATCGACGGCACATCGGCGATCCGCGCGCGGGGCGAACGGTCTTATCTTTTCGACTATGAACCGCCCAGCAATGCCGAACTGGATGCCGCACGTCGGCAACGCGTTCTGGTGATCGAAGACTGGGACGCCAACGAATTTCGGGCGCTGGTGGCGCTGGATGGCTTCGTGGACCGCTATCTTCTGGTGTCGCGCGCGGTGGATGGCGAATTGCTGAACCTGCTGGACGACACGGAACAGACTGCGCAGCTTTATCAGCAGCTTGAACGGGACCGGGGGCGGATGCTGTTCGAATTCAGCCTGCTTTACCTTGGTTTCGCGGTGATGCTGGTGCTGGCGGCGATCTGGCTGGGGCTGTGGTTCGCGGAACGTCTGGCCGGGCCGGTCGGGCGGCTGGCCGGTGCCGCGCAGCGGGTGGGCGACGGCGATCTGACGGTGCATGTGCGGGAAGAAAAGGGCGATGACGAAATCGCCGTTCTGGGGCGCGTGTTCAATCAGATGACGCGCCAGCTGGGCCGCCAGCGCCAGACGCTTCTGGATGCCAATGCGCAGATCGAAACCCGGCGGCGGCTGTTCGATTCCGTGCTGTCGTCGGTGTCTGCCGGGGTCATGGGGCTCGACGCCGATGGGCGGGTGGATTTCATCAACCGCTCGGGCCGCAGGCTGTTGTTTCTGGAAGAAACCAAGGTCGGAGGGCGGTCCATGGCGGAGCTGGTGCCCGAATTCCTGCCGCTTCTGGATCGTCTGCGGCACGGGCACGAAGACAGTGCCCAGCAAGAGATCAAGCTGCGCCGCGGCGGGGCGCAGGATATCCTGCTGGTGCGAATGGGGATGCGTCAGGCCAATAGCGGCGCCATCGAAGGCTTCGTGGTGGCGTTCGACGATGTCACCGATCTTGTTTCGGCACAGCGGATGGCCGCGTGGGGCGACGTGGCACGGCGCATTGCGCATGAGATCAAGAACCCCCTGACGCCGATCCAGCTTTCCGCCGAACGCATCAAACGCAAGTTCGCCCCGCAACTGACGGAAGAGAATACGGAAAAGCTGGAACAGCTGACCGATGTGATCGTGCGTCAGACCGGAGATCTGCGGCGGATCGTGGACGAGTTTTCCAAATTCGCCCGGATGCCGGAACCGGTGCCTGAACCCGAAGATCTGTCGAAACTGGTGTCCGAAGCGGTTCTTCTGCAAGCGACGGGGAACCCGCACGCGAAGATTTCCGAACATCTTCCAGATGTGCCGGCGCGGGCCGATCTGGATGCGACGCTGATCTCGCGGGCGCTGGTGAACCTGTTGAAGAACGCGGTGGAAGCCGCTGAAACAATTGCAAATAGACCCGAAGGGCAGGGGCCGGAAGTGCGGGTGACGCTGGGCGTTCTGCCGCGCAGTCTGAAGCTGACGATCGACGATAACGGCCCGGGCTTTCCGCCGGATCGCGCCAAGCTGTTCGAACCTTACGTGACCAACCGCGAAGGCGGCACCGGGCTGGGGCTGTCGATTGTGAAGAAGATTATCGAAGACCATGGCGGGCGCATCCGTCTGGAAGAGGCGCCGCCCTTCGCCCCGGGCGCGTCGTCAGGGGCGCGGGTGCTGGTGATCCTGCCACGGCTGGATGCGGAGATGCCCGATGCCGCAGAATAAGATCGACAACCAAAAAGACCCAAAGCAGGCGAACGCATGAGCGATATTCTGATTGTAGATGATGAACGCGACATTCGCGAACTGATTGCCGATATCCTTGAAGATGAAGGCTTTACCACCCGGCTGGCCGGCACCTCTGACGAATGCCTCGCCGCGCTCGAGGATGAGCGCCCCGGTCTGATGATCCTCGATATCTGGCTGAAGGACAGCCAGATGGACGGGATCGACATCCTAACCAAGGTGAAGCGCGAAACGCCTGACATTCCGGTGGTGATCATCTCGGGCCACGGCAATATCGAAATCGCTGTCGCCGCGATCAAGCAGGGCGCCT
>JAGQRU010000084.1 GCA_020425105.1 Paracoccaceae bacterium | reverse complement strand
ACCTTCCACAACAAGCTGGGCAGTCAGAAGGCACGGATCGACCGCATCGCAGGGCTTGCCAGCGAAATCGCGCCTCTGGTGGGGGCCGACCCCGATCGTGCCGCGCAGGCCGCGCGCGTCGCCAAGGCCGATCTGTCGTCGGAAATGGTCTATGAATTCCCAGAACTTCAGGGGGTTATGGGGCGCTATTACAGCATCGCCGCCGGTCTTCCGGCGGATGTGGCCGGCGCGTGCGAAGATCATTATGCCCCGCTGGGGCCGTCAGATGCGGTGCCGACCGGGCCGGTCTCCGTGGCGGTTGCGCTGGCGGACAAGATCGACACCTTGATGGGGTTCTGGGCCATCGACGAAAAGCCCACCGGATCAAAGGACCCGTTCGCCCTGCGCCGCGCCGCGCTTGGGGTGATCCGGCTGGTGCTGGAAAACGGCGTGCGGTTCGAGCTTGAAACGGTGCTGAACACCGCGTCGCTGGATCACAGTTTCGATGATAGCGGGCACCGGCAGGACATGATCGAGGAGCTGATCGGGTTTCACCACGACCGCCTGAAGGTGTTTTTGCGGGATCGGGGCGTGCCCCATGACGTCATCGACGCCTGCCTGGCGATGCCGGGCAATGATGATCTGGCGCTTCTGGTCAAGCGGGCCGAGGCGCTGGCGGCCTTCCTGGGCACCGATGACGGGGAAAACCTGATCCAGGGTTTCAAGCGCGCCAACAATATTCTGACCCAGGCCGAAACCGCCGATGGGGTCGAATATTCCTATGGCGCCGACGTCAAGCTGGCGGATACGGAGGCCGAAAAGGCGCTGTTTGCCGCGTTGGACGCGCAGGGGCGGGCGATCTCCTCGGCCATCGAAGCCGAGGATTTCGCATCGGCCATGGGGGCCATGGCCTCTCTGCGCGCCCCGATCGACGGATTTTTTGAAGCGGTGCAGGTGAATGCGGAAAATCAGGTCATCCGTCGCAACCGGCTGAATTTGCTGCATATGATCCGGCAGACCTGCGGCCGGGTTGCGGATCTGACACGGCTGGCGGGATGAGCGCGTCAGCAGTGCTTCCCAATGCGCGTCTTGGGCGCTAACGTCGCCTGCGGGAGCACAGCCGATGCAGAAACTCGCCACTTTCAAGGAATTCACGACGATCACGCGCAGCGCGCCGATCATCCGCGGTCAGCATGGCTGGCGCGCGGTGGCCTTGCAGCACCTGATCAAGCTGGGGCTGCCGGTCCCGCAAACCGTGGCGTTGTCCTTCGAAACGGTGCACGGCATCGCCGGTGGGCGGATCCCCGATGTGGCGCGGATCCTCAGTGCCTTTGACGCCGCGCCGCTGATTTCCGTGCGCCCCAGTTCGCAGGACGCCAAATGGGGCGGGCCGGGCGCGGTGCTGAATATCGGCATGACCGACGCGCGCTATGAAGACATGGTGGCGGAACTGGGCGAAGCCGCCGCGAGCGCGCTTTATCTTCGGTTCATCCAGACCTACGCGGTGCAGGTGTCGCATCTGGATGACGACCTGTTCGATGCGTCGGCGCCGCCGTCCCGCGTGTCCGTCGAAGCTGCGCTGAGAGAATTCGAAGCTGAAACAGAAGCCTATTTCCCCCAGGATCCGGCCGAGCAACTGGAAGGCGTGCTGCGGTCCATGGCGCGGGCATGGGAAAGCACCTCGGCGCGTCTGCTGCGCCAGGCCCGGGGGGCTCCGGCCGAAGCGGGGCTTGGGCTGCTGGTACAGGAAATGGCGCTTGGCGTCGGCGCCGATGAAAGCGGGTCCGGGGTGATCCAGTTCATCAACCCCTCGACCGGCCAGTCGCAGATCACCGGCCGCTATCTGAGCCAGAGCCAGGGCCGCGATGCCCTGACCGACCGCGAACGGGCCATGTATCTGACCTGCGATCCGCGCGGTCCGTCCCTGGAAGAGCTGTGCCCGGAAGTGTTCGATATGCTGGTGGTCTTCGGTGAATCCTGCCGGACCACCATGCGCGACGAGGTTCAGCTGGAATTCACCATTCAGGCCGGAAAACTGGCGATTCTGGGTGCGGTGCCCGTGGTGCGCAGCGCTCCGGCGTCGATTCGGGTTGTGGTGGCGCTGGCCGAAGACGGCATTATCACCCGCGCCGAAGCCCTGAGCCGGGTGCCGCCGCGCGCGCTGAACGAGGTTCTGCACCCCCGGATCGACCCTGAAACGCCGCGGAACGCGATTGTCAAAGGCATCGCGGCCAGTCCCGGGGCTGCGGCGGGCAAGCTGGTCTTTTCGTCGACCACAGCGCAGGCCATGGCGGCGCAGGACGAAGCCTGCATCCTGGCCAAGCGCGAAACCACGCCTGAAGACGTGCGGGGCATGCACGCCGCCCGCGGGATCCTGACCGAACGCGGCGGGACCACCAGCCATGCGGCAGTGATTGCCCGGGGGCTGGGTGTGCCCTGCGTTGTCGGCGCGTCCGAGATCAGCATCGACCGGCGCACGCGCACGATGACCACCGCCGATGGGACGGTGTATAAGGAAGGCGAGATCATCACTCTGGACGGAACGGCGGGCGAGGTTCTGCTGGGCGCCGTCCCGATGGTCGAACCGGGCCGCGACAACGCGTTCGAAGCGTTTCTGGGGTGGGCCGACGATGTTCGTGACATCGGCGTGCGGGTGAATGCCGACACGCCGGAGGATGCGGCGATCGCCCGGCGCTTCGCGGCCGATGGGATCGGCCTGTGCCGGACCGAACACATGTTTTTCGCCGCAGACCGCCTGACCGCGATCCGCGAGATGATTTTTGCCGATCTGCCCGAAGACCGTGCCGACGCACTGCGCCAGTTGCTGCCGATGCAGCGGGCGGACTTCACCCAAATCTTCCGCATCATGGCCGACAAGCCGGTCTGCATCCGTCTGTTCGATCCGCCGCTGCACGAATTCCTGCCGCATGACCGCCAGGGGATCATCGAACTGGCCGAGGCGCTCAACCGCCCCGTATCGGATGTGCAGCGCCGCATCGACGCCTTGTCCGAATTCAACCCCATGCTGGGGTTGCGCGGCGTCCGGCTGGGTCTGACGGTGCCCGAAATCTATGACATGCAGGCGCGCGCGATTTTCGAGGCCGCACTGGATGCGTCCGAAGACGGCACGCCTGTGGAGCCGGAGATCATGATCCCGCTGGTGTCGGCCTGCCGCGAAGTTGAAATCGTCAAGGCGCGGGTCGAAGCCATTGCCGCCGCGGTGACCACGGAACGGGGCGGGCCGCTGTCCTACCGTCTGGGTGTCATGGTGGAAACGCCGCGCGCCGCTCTGCGCGCCGGAGATATCGCGCGGCATTCCGATTTTCTCAGCTTCGGGACCAACGACCTGACCCAGATGACCTATGGTCTGTCCCGCGACGACGCCGGACGGTTCATGGGATCCTATGTCCGTCAGGGGGTATTTGCCGAAGATCCGTTCCTGAGTCTCGACACCGAAGGAGTGGGCGAGCTGTTGAAGATCGGTGCCCAAAGAGGGCGTGCCGAACGGCCCGAAATGACCCTGTCGATCTGCGGCGAACATGGCGGAAACAGCGAATCCATCGCCTTCTGCCGGGCCGCCGGATTCGACTATGTGTCCTGCTCTCCGTACCGGGTGCCGCTGGCCAGATTGGCGGCTGCTCAAATTGCGCTAAAATCCGCTCACGGAAGCTGACCTGCTAAGCAATTGGGCGTAAAAATGATTTCGCACCTGCAGCATTGGCTGTGTGGGACTTGCGCAACGCTTTTATGCCCCACGCTTTTTCGCCGATTTGCTTTTCCCCCCCCGAAATGGGTAGCACCACCTGGGTTTGGTAGCATTTGGGGAAAACCGTGAATATTCGAACTGCCGCTGCGACGCTCTTATTGATCTGCACCTCTTCCGCCGCTTTGGCTGGGGCAACGGTAAGCGCGTCCAACGATCCCTCTGCAGGGTTCGATGGGCAGCTTCGCGCGATGCTCGGTCAGGAACAGTCCGAGATCGAACGGATCGATCAGGTCAGCCTGCGCCGACTCGTCCTGCCGGACCCGTCACGCGAGGCGCTGATATCGCCGACGCCGAAGCAGCGCAAGAGCACAACCATCAGCTTTACAAAAGATTGGTTGGCCGCGCAGCCCAAGCCGGAAATGACCGCTGAACTGTCCTGTCTTGCCGAAGCTTTGTACTTCGAAGCGCGGGGCGAAAGCGTCAAAGGGCAGTTCGCCGTTGGCGAGGTGATCCTGAACCGGGTGAAGTCGTCCTCCTATCCGGACTCGGTCTGCGGGGTGATCCATCAGGGGACCGGCCGCAAGTATCAGTGCCAGTTCACCTATACCTGCGATGGCCATCCGGAAGTGATCCGCGAAAAAGGCGCTTTCGAGCAGGTGAAGAAAGTCGCAGATGCGGTTCTGAGCGGCGATTATGATGATATCACCGAAGGCGCCACACATTATCACACCAAGCAGGTGCGCCCCTCCTGGTCGCGGACATTCCCGCGGACGGCGACAATCGGTGTTCACCATTTCTATCGTCAACCCACAAGGGTGGTGCAGCGCTGAAACTTGGTCTAGATCGGACCGATCCGAGCCGCGCCGAAGACCCGGGAAGGATCGCGAGTGACCGAACAGACCCTTGGCCTGGGCCAGAAATCCGCTGCGCCTGTTGACCTGCCGCAGCGTCCGCGCGATGCGACGGCGGACAGGCTGATCCTGCGGGACCATGTGCTGGACGTCGAAATCGGCGCGTTTCAGCAAGAGCGCGGCCATACGCAGCGCATCCGTTTCAACATCGTCGCCGACCTGAAGCAGACCGCGCCCGGCGCGGTGCATGACGATGTGGACGGGATCCTGAGCTATGACGTGCTGCCCGAAGCGGTGGAAGACGAACTGGCCGCCGGGCGTCTGAACTTGATGGAAACCCTGGCCGAAGGCGTGGCGGCCCGGGTTCTGGCCCATGCGCAGGTCGCGCAGGTCTGGTTGCGGGTCGAAAAGCTCGACCGGCTGAGCGGTGCCCTGGGCGTCGAAATCGTGCGCGAGGCGCCGTTGACCCAGGTGGTCGAAGAACATCCGGTGCCGAAGATGGTGCTGGTGGATCTGGCGCTTCTGGGCCAGCCGGGGCTCGGTGCCGCGCTCGCCCGTCTGCTGGACGGCGGGCCTGCGGTGCTGTGCGTGAATGCGCCGGCGCCCGCGGCCGCGGATCTGCAGGGGCTGGCGGCGCCGGTGAAGCGGCGGATCACGCTTTTGGCCTTCGAACAGGCGGCATGGCGTCTTGCGGCGCTTGAATCGCGCTTTGTCGTGGTGGACTCGCGGACCGAACTGGATTGGGCGCTGCGCCACGGACAGATCTCTGTCTGGGCGCCCTCGAAGATTGTTGTGGATGCGCGCGAAGACGCGCCGCGATCCCCGTTGGGAATGCCCCATCTTGCGGCGTGGCTGGCGCGCCGGCTGGGCGCGGCTCAGGTGTCGTGGGTGCGGGCCGCCCCGGCGGACCCCGCCGATATCGCCGCCGATCTGCCGCCGCTGGTGCCGCTGGATCCCGCATCTCTGGCCTAGGCCCTGTCGGCGATGTCCCGCTATCTTCGCCCGATCGTGCAAACGGATGCGTCGCGCCCGCGCGGCGCGCTGCCCGTGGCCGGGGGCTGGGGCTGGTTCGACCGGGTCGAAGAGTTGCACCGGGACGCGCCGCCGCGGCTGGTCGCGGCGGCCGATCTGAGCGGCGAGGACCGCGACCGGCTTTCCGCCGCACGGGCGCCCATCGCCGGTCTGACGCTGGAGCGTCCCCGGATCATGGGCATCGTCAATGTGACCCCGGACAGCTTTTCCGATGGCGGGTTGTATCACAGCTTCGACGCTGCGGTGGCCCAGGGCCGGGCCTTGGCGGCTGAGGGCGCCGATATGCTGGATATCGGCGGGGAATCGACCCGCCCGGGAGCGGCCGAAGTGGCCGTGGCCGATGAAAACGCCCGTACCGCTCCGGTGATCGCCGTGCTGACGGCGGAAGGGATTGGGCCGATCTCCATCGATACGCGCAAGGCGGATGTCGCGCGCGGCGCCGTTGCCGCAGGCGCGGGGATGATCAATGACGTGTCGGCGATGACCTTCGATCCGGCCATGGCATCTGTGGTTGCGGCGTCGGGGCGTCCTGTCTGCCTGATGCATGCGCAGGGGCTGCCCGACACCATGCAGAACGATCCCCGCTATGGCCATGTCCTGCTGGATGTCTATGACGCTTTGGCAGCGCGCGTGGCCGAGGCCGTGGCGGCGGGCATCGACCGCAGTCGAATCGTCGTCGATCCCGGGATCGGGTTCGGCAAGACCACGGCGCATAACCTGACGCTGCTGCGCGGCCTGTCGATTTTTCACGATCTGGGCTGTCCGATCCTGCTGGGCGTGTCGCGCAAGCGATTCATCGGCGAGATCGGTCAGGCGCCGGTCGCGGCGCAACGGGTGCATGGGTCCATTGCGGTGGCGCTGGCAGGCGTGGCACAAGGGGCGCAAATCCTGCGCGTCCATGACGTGGCCGAGACCCTGCAGGCGCTGCGCCTGCACATGGCCATCTCTGGATCTGCCTGAGACCAGAGGAAGAGGCATATGAGCGAACGCAAGCTTTTCGGCACGGACGGGGTTCGGGGCCGCGCCAACAGCTATCCCATGACCGCGGATATGGTGCTGCGCCTCGGGGCGGCGGCGGGGCGGTATTTCCGTCGGGACGGGTCGAACGGGCACCGGGTGGTGATCGGCAAGG
>JAGQRU010000083.1 GCA_020425105.1 Paracoccaceae bacterium | reverse complement strand
CGCCGCATTTCTGGGCACTGGCGCTGTTCATGAAGTCCGATTACGACGATGCGGGCGTGCCGATGCTGACGGTGACCCATGGCCGTCGCGCCACCCGCCGCCATATTCTGGCCTATACCGTCCTGCTGGCGCCGGTCGCTCTGGCAATCGCGGGCACCGGGATCGGCGGGCCGGTCTATCTGGTCACCGCTCTGGTGATGAATGCGGGCTTCCTGCGCGGCGCCCTGCGCATCGCGCGCCGGGACGAAACCATGGCCGAGGCCGATGGATACAAGGTGGAAAAGGCATTTTTCCGCTTCTCGCTGATGTACCTTTTTGCTCATTTCGGTGCGCTGCTGGTCGATGCCAGCCTGATCCGCGCCGGGCTGGAGATCTTCTGATGGCGTTCGGTCAGCAACATGAACTGCATACGCGCCGCCGCGGGCGCAATCTGGGCCTTGGTCTGACGCTGGTGGCCTTCGTCGCCGTGGTGTTCGGGCTGACCATCGCCAAGGTGCAGAATGGCGGCAGCCTGCAGGGGTTCGATCACGCGCCGCGCCCGGAACTGGTGCCCGGAGCGCAGAAATGAAGCTTGAAGGCGCCCAGAAAACCGCCGCCCTGACCGTGGGCGTGGTGCTGTTGATGGGCAGCCTGGCCTGGGCTTCGGTCCCGCTTTACGGCCTGTTCTGCAAGGTGACCGGATTTGGCGGCGTGCCGGGGCAGGCGGATCGCGGGTCCGACACGGTGCTGGATCAGACGGTGACGATCCGGTTCGACGCCTCGCTGGACCGGGGCATGCCCTGGACGTTCAAGCCCGTCGCGCGCGAGATGACCCTGAAGATCGGGGAAACGGGGCTGGCGTTCTATGAGGCCTATAACCCCACGGACCACGCAATCGCCGGATCCGCCACCTATAACGTCACGCCCTACGCGGCAGGCGGGTATTTTACCAAGATCGACTGCTTCTGCTTTACCGAGCAGGTGCTGCAGCCGGGCGAACGTGTGCAAATGCCGGTGACCTTCTTCGTTGACCCGGAAATCGTCCGGGACCGGGACGGGAAGTTCGTTCACACCATCACCCTGTCCTATACCTTCTATGAAATCGATCTGCCCGAGGACGTTCAGGCTCAGCTCGACGCCCCCGCCGCGCTGAACGCCCCCGCCCGCCAAACCGTCAACTAAAGCTTCGGAACCAAGAGACAGAGTTCATCATGGCCCACGAAAAGAACCACGACTATCACATCCTGCAGCCGTCGATCTGGCCGCTCACCGCCGCAGGCGGCGCCTTCCTGATGCTTTTCGGCGCCGTGCTGTTCATGCATGCTCATGGCCCGTGGCTGTTCTTCATCGGCTTGGCTGCGGTGCTCTACACCATGTTCGGCTGGTGGTCCGATACCATTACCGAAAACAAGGTGGGCGATCACACGCCGGTGGTGCGCATCGGCCTGCGCTACGGGTTCATCCTGTTCATCATGTCCGAGGTGATGTTCTTCGCCGCCTGGTTCTGGAGCTTCTTCAAGCACGCCATGTATCCGATGGGGCCCGACAGCCCGGCGATTGACGGCGTCTGGCCGCCGGCGGGGATCGAGACCTTCGACCCCTGGCACCTGCCGCTGATCAACACGCTGATCCTGCTGTGTTCGGGCTGTGCTGCGACCTGGGCGCACCACGCGCTGGTGCATGAAGACAACCGGGAAGACATGAAATGGGGCCTGATCCTCGCGATCCTTCTGGGCGCGCTGTTCACGGTGTTCCAGGCCTATGAATACAGCCACGCGGCCTTTGGCTTCGCCGGCAATATCTATGGTGCCAACTTCTTCATGGCGACGGGCTTCC
>JAGQRU010000014.1 GCA_020425105.1 Paracoccaceae bacterium | reverse complement strand
TATCCCGATCCCTGGCCGAAAAAGCGCCACCACCGGCGCCGTTTCGTGACGCCGGAATTTCTGGATCCGCTGGCCCGGGCGATGGCGCCCGGGGCGATCCTGCGCGTGGCCACCGACATTCCCGATTACGTGCGCCAGACGTTGGAGCAGATGATGGCGCGGCCGGATTTCGAATGGCTGGCCGAGGGCCCCGAAGATTGGCGCCAGCCCTGGCAGGACTGGATTTCCACCCGCTATGAACAGAAGGCCCTGCGCGAAGGCCGCACGCCGCATTACCTGACCTTCCGCCGCATCTGAAATATTGCGCCGCACCGTTAGCGCCCCCATGGACCCCGTCCGCGTCAGGGGCTAGACCCGGTCCGACGCCGCCCAAAGGAGCCTTGCCATGTCGTCTCACGGACCCGCCGCCCCCATGACCGCGCGCCGCAGCGGCCCGCTGACCGGAACCGCAGACGTCCCCGGCGACAAGTCGATTTCGCACCGGTCGCTGATCCTTGGGGCGCTGGCGGTGGGCGAAACCACGGTGACGGGGCTGCTGGAAGGCGACGACGTTCTGGATACCGCCAAGGCGATGCGGGCCTTCGGTGCCGAGGTGACCCGCGACGACGCCGGTGTGTGGCACATCCATGGGGTGGGGGTCGGCGGGTTTTCGGAACCCGACAACGTGATCGATTGCGGCAATTCCGGCACCGGCGTGCGGCTGATCATGGGCGCGATGGCGACCACGCCGATCACGGCGACATTCACCGGGGACGCATCGCTGCGCGGTCGGCCCATGGGGCGGATCACCGATCCCATCGCGCTCTTTGGCGCGGCCTCCTATGGCCGTCAGGGCGGGCGCCTGCCGATGACCATCGTGGGTGCTGCGGAACCGGTGCCAGTGCGCTATGTCACGCCGATGCCGTCGGCGCAGGTCAAGTCGGCGGTGCTGCTGGCGGGGCTGAACGCGCCCGGGCAGACCCAGGTCATCGAAAAGGAAGCCACACGCGATCATTCCGAGCGCATGCTGGCGGGCTTTGGCGCGCAGATCACCACCGAAGATGCGCCGGAGGGCCGGGTCATCACCCTGACCGGCCAGCCCGAACTGCGCCCGCAATCCATTGTCGTGCCGCGCGATCCGTCATCGGCGGCCTTTCCGGTCGCGGCGGCGCTGATCACCGAAGGCTCCGACGTGCTGGTGCCGAATATTGGGCTGAACCCGACACGGGCGGGGCTCTTCACCACCCTGCGCGAGATGGGCGCGGATCTGAGTTTCGAAAACGAACGGGTCGAAGGCGGGGAGCCGGTGGCCGATCTGCGCGCGCGCTTCTCTGATGCGATGCAGGGGATCGAGGTGCCGCCCGAACGGGCCCCGTCGATGATCGACGAATATCCGATCCTTTCGGTGGTCGCGGCGCTGTCGTCGGGCAAGACCGTCATGCGCGGGGTGAAGGAGCTGCGCGTCAAGGAAAGCGACCGGATCGATGCCATGGCGCGCGGGCTTGAGGCCTGCGGCGTCCGCATCGAAGAGGACGAGGATACGCTGATCGTTCATGGCATGGGCGCCGGCGGCGTCCCGGGCGGCGCCACCTGCGCAGCGCGTCTGGATCACCGGATCGCCATGTCGTTCCTGTGTCTTGGCATGGCTGCGAAAAATCCGGTGCAGGTGGATGATGCCGGTCCCATCGCGACGTCGTTTCCGATCTTCGTGCCGCTGATGCGCAGGCTTGGTGCCGACCTGGCGGGCGGGTAGGCGCCCCAAGGCACCCAACGTCGCCCGGGGCGCGGGATTGCATCCGTTCGCGGCCTGGGCCACGGTCACCCAAAAGGCGGGACACACCGCCAGCTTTCGGGAGGCCCAGATGACCCATATCCTTTCCATCGACCAGGGGACGACCTCGACCCGGGCGATTGTGTTCGACGCCGCGATGCGCCCGGCCTTTTCCGCGCAAGAGGAATTCGCCCAGCATTTTCCGGCCTCGGGCTGGGTTGAACATGACCCCGAAGACCTGTGGCAGACGACGGTTGCCACCTGCCGTGCCGCGCTGGATCAGGGGGGGCTGGCGCCGTCGGACATTGCCGCCATCGGCATCACCAATCAGCGCGAAACCACCGTGGTCTGGGACCGCAAAACCGGAAAGGCGATCCACAATGCCATCGTCTGGCAGGACCGGCGCACCGCAGATTTGTGCGCGCGCCTGAAGGCCGCGGGGCACGAGCCGATGGTGACGGCGCGCACCGGCCTGCTGCTGGACCCCTATTTCTCGGGCACGAAACTGTCCTGGATCCTTGACCATGTGGACGGCGCCCGGGCGCGCGCGGCGGCGGGCGATCTGCTGTTCGGTACCGTCGACAGCTATCTGATCTGGCGCCTGACCGGCGGTGACGTGCATGCCACCGACGCCACCAACGCCGCGCGGACGATGCTCTATGACATCCATCAGGGCACGTGGAGCGCCGAGATTTGCGAGCTTCTGGACATCCCGCTGGCGATGCTGCCCGACGTGCGCGACAGCGCAGCCGATTTCGGCAGTGCAACGGCGGATCTGTTCGGCGCGCCGATCCCGATCCGCGGCGTGGCGGGCGATCAGCAGGCGGCGACCATCGGACAGGCCTGTTTCGAGCCCGGGATGCTGAAATCCACCTATGGGACGGGCTGTTTCGCGCTGCTGAATACCGGGGCGTCCCCGGTGGCGTCGTCAAACAGGCTCTTGACCACCATCGCCTATCAGCTGGAGGGGCGGCCGACCTATGCGCTGGAAGGGTCGATCTTCATCGCCGGGGCGGTGGTCCAATGGTTGCGGGACGGGCTGGGGATCATCGACAGCGCGTTCCAAAGCCAGGCGTTGGCCGAAACCGCCGATCCGGAACAGGATCTGATCCTGGTGCCGGCCTTCACGGGGCTGGGCGCGCCCTATTGGCAGCCCGACTGCCGGGGTGCGGTCTTTGGCCTGACGCGCGGGACGGGGCCGGCGGAATTCGCCCGCGCGGCGCTGGAAAGCGTGGGCTTTCAGACCCGCGATCTGTGGCAGGCCATGACCGCCGACTGGCCCGGCGGCGCTGGCGGCGGCGTGCTGCGCGTCGATGGCGGCATGACCGCATCGGATTGGACCATGCAGTTTCTGGCCGACATTCTGGATGCGCCTGTGGACCGGCCCGAGATCACGGAAACCACGGCGCTTGGCGCGGCGTGGCTGGCGGGGATGCGGTCCGGGGTCTATCCGGGGCAGGCGGAGTTCGCCGCCACATGGGCGCTGGAGCGGCGGTTCGAACCGGCGATGGACAGCGCGCTGCGTGACCGCCGGTACGCGCGCTGGCAACAGGCGGTCGCGGCGGCGATGACGGTGGTCTGACGCGGCCCTGCGTCAGATCGAAAACGACGTGCCGCACCCGCAGCTTGACGTGGCGTTGGGGTTTTCGATCACGAACCGCGCCCCGATCAGTTCTTCGGAGAAATCGATCACGGCATTTTCCAGAAACGGCAGGGACACCTTGTCCACCACCACCTTCTGGCCCGCGCCTTCGATCACCAGATCGTCTTCGGCGGGATCGTCCAGCGCGATGTCGTATTGAAAGCCCGAACAGCCGCCGCCTTCGACGGCCACGCGCAGCGCCTTGGGGATGTCGGCCGCCGCATTGATTTCCGCCAGGCGGGCAAAAGCGCGTTCGGTGACTTTGGGGGGCAGGGACAGGTTCATTTGGCCGGCTCACACTATGTTTGGATCAGACCTAGGCATTCCGGCGGTTTCCCACAAGGGCGCGTATCAGTCCGGGGGCGGTCCCAGCCCGCCGCCGCCGCCGAGCTTCTGCAGGTCCTTGGGCGGCGGCGGCAGGGATGCGGCGGGGGGCGTGTGTTCCGCGCCCGGGGCGTCTCCCAGTTCTGTGATCTTGTAGACGTTCAGAATGTAAGTGAAGAAAAATGCAAACGACACCACCAGAATGAAAAGCCCGGTGACGGAGGATCGCATGAAGATCCGGTCCCGTTCGACCAGCAATTCGCTCGACGGGGCGTCGGCGGGCGCGTCCTGACCCAGCCGGGTCGCGGCGACGATCTGAAACCCTGCCAGAACCACGCCGGACAGGGTCAGAACGACCACGACCCACAGGATCACCTGATTGGCCAGATGCTGATACTGGAAATTGACCCGGCGAATGAGGAAGTCGTTCAGCGCGCCCTGCATCCGCAATTGATCCCAGCAGAATTGCAGGTCGCGGGCGGCGGCGTCGGCAATCGCCCCGGCCCGGTTGATCAGGCAGGCGTCCAGAGTGAAATCCGCATAAAGAAAGTCGAATTCCGACCGCACCGGCGCTTCGATCAGAAAGCCGATCAGAACCCCGACGGCCAGAACGAACAACAAGGCCAGGCCCGAAAGGCACAGAAGGCGCTTGGTCAGAAGGCTCATTGCGTGGTGCCGGGGGCGGAGCTTCCGTTGCAAAAG
This sequence comes from Paracoccaceae bacterium, assembly GCA_020425105.1. Lineage (GTDB taxonomy): Bacteria > Pseudomonadota > Alphaproteobacteria > Rhodobacterales > Rhodobacteraceae > Meridianimarinicoccus. The sequence goes on along the minus strand of JAGQRU010000014.1, from coordinate 3,081 downwards.
CATGTCGTGCCGGGTGCGACGATGCCGGGGTTCTGGAATTCGCAATAGCCTTCGGCGGTCACGCAGCGCACGTTGATCATGCCGGTCTGGATGGGGGGAATATCGCCCGGGCTCGACGGATTGGTAGACAGCGGCTGGTCAGGAGTGATTGTGATGATGGCGCCGTACGACGGGATCGCGCTGCCGACGTTGCCGAAGTTCTGCGACGGATCGAAAAGCGACGGGGCTCCCGGCGGCGATGGCGTGACGGTCGGGGGGGGCGGCAAGCCCTGCGAAAAATTCTGATCGATGGTGGGGATCACCCCCTGGCCGAAGGCGCCGGTGGCGCAGATGGCGGAAAGGACGGCGGCGGCGACGTAATGGCGGTAGGTCATGACCGGGCTCCCGATGCCATGAGATCTGTTTGCAAGAACGTTTCGTCCCGGCCTGCCGCCGGGCTGCGCCGCAAACAATTGTCGCACGGCGTAGTGCACATAATTGCTGTCATTTATAAGAAAAATGCCGCGAATCAACAAGGCCAGGAAATCCATGCGCAAGCCCTATGCTTCTGACCCTGCAAGGTCGCGGGGGCGGCTTTACCCTGAAGAGCTCAGCACCTTCCGCAGTCCGTTCCAGCGGGATCGGGACCGGATCATCCATGCCAGCGCCTTCCGGCGGCTGAAGCACAAGACCCAGGTGTTCATCGAACATGAGGGCGATTATTTCCGCACCCGGCTGACCCATTCCATCGAAGTGGCGCAGGTGGCGCGGACGATTGCCGGGGTGCTGGGGCTGGACAGCGAGCTGACCGAAGCCGTGGCGCTGGCCCATGATCTGGGACATCCGCCCTTCGGCCATACGGGCGAAGATGCGCTGAATGTGCTGATGGCGCCCTATGGCGGCTTCGATCACAACGCCCAAGCGGTGCGGATTGTGACCAATCTGGAACGCCACTATGCCGAATTCGACGGGCTGAACCTGACCTGGGAAAGTCTGGAAGGTTTGGCCAAGCATAACGGCCCGGTGACGGGCGATCTGCCCTATGCGCTGGACGATTATAACAAGCGCCACGATCTGGAACTGCACACCTATGCATCCGCCGAAGCGCAGGTGGCGGCGCTGTCCGATGACATTGCCTATAACAACCACGACCTGCATGACGGGCTTCGGGCCGAGCTGTTTTCGACCGATGAACTGGCGGCATTGCCGATCCTTCAGGACTGTTTCGCGGAAGTTGACCGCAAATATCCCGACCTGAACTATTATCGCCGCCGGCACGAGGCGCTGCGGCGCTTCTTCGGCATTCTGGTGGAAGACGTGATTGCTCAGGCGAAGACCCGGCTGGCCGCGCTGGACCCGCAATCGGTGCAGGATATCCGCAATGCCGGGCAGCCGATGGTGCTGTTTTCGCAAGGGATCTGGACCGATCTGAAGGTGATCCGCGAGTTTCTGTTCTTCCGCATGTACCGCGCCCCGTCGGTGGTCGAAATGCGCAAGGAGGTGACGCGAGTGGTGATGGAGCTGTTCCCGCTGCTGATGGAGCGTCCCGATCTGATGCCCCGCCAGTGGCGCAAGGACGTCGCCGAGGCGGACACCGAAATCGCACTGGCCCGCATCGTGGCCGACTATATCGCCGGCATGACCGACCGCTTCGCATTGCAGGTGCATGCGGATCACCTGGGCGGCGGGGACTGATCCGGGCGGTCCCGGCGCCGGCGGACACCGATTGACCCCCGCGCGGGGCATGGTAGACGGCAGGAAACCAAACGAAAGCTGGCCTGATGAACCTTTTTGACGACATTCGCGCGCTTGTCCTTGAAAGCCTCGACCGGCTGGAAGCCGATGGCGTGCTGCCATCGGGGCTGCCGCGGCAGGCGGTCTCGGTCGAACCTCCGCGCGATGCGGCACATGGGGACATGGCCACAAATGCGGCGATGGTGCTGGCCAAACCCGCGAAGATGAAGCCGCGCGACATTGCCGAGGCGCTGGCCGCCCTGCTTGCCGCCGATCCGCGTGTCGACAGCGCCGAAGTCGCGGGGCCCGGGTTTTTGAACCTGCGTCTGGGGGCGGCGGTCTGGCAGGGGCTCGTCAGTGGCATCCTGACCGCGAATGGCGATTACGGCCGGTCGGCGATGGGGCAGGGCAAGCGCGTCAATGTGGAATACGTGTCGGCGAATCCCACTGGACCGATGCATGTGGGCCACACTCGCGGCGCGGTGTTCGGGGATGCGCTGGCCAGCCTGCTGGCCTTCGCCGGCCATGATGTGACGCGCGAGTATTACATCAATGACGGCGGGGCGCAGGTCGATGTGCTCGCCCGGTCCGTTTATCTTCGGTATCTGGAAGCGCATGGGCAGGAGGTCGCGTTTCCCGACGGCACCTATCCCGGCGACTACCTGATCGATGTGGGGCAGGCGCTGAAAGACAAGGTCGGCGCCGCCTATCTGGACCAGCCTGAAGACGTCTGGCTGGCCGAGGTGCGGGATTTCGCCACCGACGCCATGATGGCGTTGATTCGCGCCGATCTGGCCGCGCTCGGCGTGACCATGGACAGCTTCTATTCCGAAAAGGCGCTTTACGGCACCGGCAAGATCGAGGCCGCGTTGGCGGCGCTCGACGTCAAGGGCCTGATCTATGAAGGCGTGCTGGAGCCCCCCAAGGGCAAGACCCCGGAAGATTGGGAACCGCGCGAACAGACGCTGTTCCGATCGACCGATCATGGCGATGACGTGGACCGTCCGGTGAAGAAGTCCGACGGGTCCTGGACCTATTTCGCGCCCGACATCGCGTATCATTATGACAAGGTTTCCCGTGGCTTCGACGCGCTTGTTGATGTGTTCGGCGCCGATCACGGCGGCTATGTGAAGCGCATGAAGGCCGCGGTTTCGGCGCTGTCGGATGGCAAGGTGCCGCTGGATGTGAAGCTGATCCAACTGGTCAAACTGACCCGAAAGGGCGAACCGGTAAAGATGTCCAAGCGCGCCGGGACCTTCGTCACCCTGCGCGATGTGGTCGATCAGGTGGGCGCCGATGTGACCCGCTTCGTGATGCTGACCCGCAAGAACGATGCGCCGCTGGACTTCGATTTCGACAAGGTGCTGG
>JAGQRU010000082.1 GCA_020425105.1 Paracoccaceae bacterium | reverse complement strand
GTGAAGATCGTGGCGAATTCCATGCCGATCAGGCCAATCCCGAACAGGATCAGCGTGGCCCAGAGGCTGAAGCTGGACGGATCGGCGACCCACCACAAACCCCAGGCTCCGGCGATATAAAGCGCGGAGAAGACCCAGATGAAATCCAGCCGCGTGCGCGGGCCGGTGCGGTCGGCAATGGTGCCCAGAAGCGGCGCCAGAAGCGCGATGATCACGCCGGCGGTGCCCACGCCATAGCCCCAGGCCGATTGCGCGGCACTGCCTTCGCCGACCAGTTCCTTCACATAAGGCGCGAAAACAAAGGTCAAAAGCAGGGTGTTATAGGGCTGGCTGGCCCAATCGAAGAAATACCAGCCCCAGATGCGGCGGGCCGCAATCGTGTCGGTCATTGACGCCATCCCCTGCTGTCGCCCGGACTATGCCGCCGCAGCATGGGAACGGCAATGGGTCACGCGATCCTGGCCAGCGGCGCCGGGGTGTCCTGCATCGGGGGCCAGGGGCGCAGGCTGTCGGCGGCGCTCCAGGCGGCGACCCATTCGGGCAGGGCGGGCGTGGCATCCTCGACGCCAAGTTCAGGAAGGACCCGTACGGTGCGAACCAGACCGTTGCGGTCGGTCACGGCCATCCGAACCAGCAGATGCGACGTGCAGGCATCGCCCTTCCACATGGCGTGTTCGAGGTAGAAGAACTTGTCGTCCCAGCCGACGCACCGCGATGTCATCCGCAGCCGGTCGAACATGCGTACCCGCTGACGGTAGCGGACGGTCGATCCCGCGATGGTCAGCAGCCAGCCTTTGCTTTTCACCAGTTTGCCGAAGCCAACCCGCTGTGCCAGAACGAGCCGCCCCAGATCGAACAGCGTCAGCGCCCGCCCGTTGTTCAGCTCCAGCCACAGATCCAGATCCCATGGCCAGCAAATGTGATGCGACACATGCGTGTCGCACAAGCCCAGCGGCGGTGCGTTTCGGAAAACCAAGAATTCCTTGGCCAGTCGCGCAAATGGATACATGATATAAACCCCCGGTTCTGCCTGCGCAATTTGACCGGTGCGGTCAAATGCTACGTTGCGGCATATGCCGGTGGCTTGCCCTTTGCCAACCCATTGCTTACTTCGGGCACAGGGTTCGGGAAAAGGTTGCCGCCATGACGTCGATACTGCAAATCCTTCTGCTTTTGCTTGATGTGGCGTGGTTCATCATGATTGCCCACATCATCATGAGCTGGCTGATCAACTTTCAGGTGCTCAATCTGGGTCAGGATGTGGTGCGCCAGATCTGGTACGGGCTCAATCGCCTGCTGGAGCCGGTTTACGGGCCGATCCGCCGGGTGCTGCCGGATATGGGGTCTTTGGATCTGGCGCCGCTGGTGGCGCTGCTGGCGATTTATGCCATCCGCATCGTCCTGATGAACAACGCCGGTCTTTTCATGTAAGCGCCCCCGGGGCCGCTTGCGCCCTGCCGGGCCCTGTGGGACACTGAGCAAAACCACAAGAACGGCAGTTGGGGTATGGCGGACGGATCGGCGGCGACGCTGGATGCGCTGATGGCGCGGACCTTCGGATTTGATGCGTTCCGTCCCGGTCAGCGCGAGATCGTGGAAGCCGTGATCGCCGGGCGCGACACGCTGGCGATCATGCCCACCGGCGGCGGCAAATCCTTGTGCTTTCAGCTTCCTGCGCTGTGCCGCGATGGGGTGACCGTCGTCATTTCGCCGCTGATCGCGCTGATGCGCGATCAGGTGCGGTCCCTGCGCGAAGCCGGGGTTTCGGCGGGGGCGCTGACCTCGGGCAATACCGATGAAGAGACCGAGGCGGTGTTTCAGGCGCTCGATGACGGGGCGCTGAAGCTGCTCTATCTGGCGCCGGAACGACTGGCGGCGACCGGGACGCAGCGGATGTTGAAACGCATCGGCGTGTCCATGATCGCGGTGGACGAGGCGCATTGCGTCAG
>JAGQRU010000081.1 GCA_020425105.1 Paracoccaceae bacterium | reverse complement strand
AGAACCTGGTGTCGATGATGATGGAAGGCGCGGGATTTGAGGTGGTGGATCTCGGCATTAACAACGCAGTAGACGCCTATCTTGAAGCGCTGGAAGCCGAAAAACCCGACATTCTGGGCATGTCGGCCCTGCTGACCACCACCATGCCTTATATGAAGGTGGTGATCGATACGCTGGTCGCAAAGGGTCTGCGCGACGACTATATCGTGCTGGTCGGCGGGGCGCCGCTGAATGAAGAATTCGGTCGGGCCATCGGCGCCGATGCCTATTGCCGCGACGCCGCCGTGGCGGTGGAAACCGCCAAATCCCTGATGGCACGCAAACATAACCAGTTGGCGACATGACGCCCGCGCCGGGCCGGGTTCTGATCATCGGCTGCGGCGCGATCGCGCGGGAAATCCTGGCCGTGAAATGCGCCAATCGCTGGTCGCATGTGGATCTGGTTTGCGTGCCGGCGATTTTTCACAATCATCCGGAACGGATCACCGGGGCCGTGCGCCGCCTGCACGACGCGCATCGCGCCACCCACGACACGATCCTCGTGGCCTTCGCCGATTGCGGCACCGGCGGGACGCTGCAGGCCTATTGCGACTCCGCGGGCCTGACGATGATCTCGGGTCCCCATTGTTACGCGTTTTTTCAGGGGGAGGATCACATCGCGCCGGAAACCGATCTGACAGCGTTTTACCTGACCGACTTCCTTGTCCGCCAGTTCGACGCTTTTGTGTGGCGGCCCCTGGGGCTCGACCGGCACCCCGAGCTGCGCGAGATGTATTTCACCCACTACAAGACGCTGGTCTATCTGTCGCAAACCGACGATGCTGAAACATTGGCCAAGGCACGCGCCTGCGCCAACCGGCTGAACCTGGCCTTTGAGCACCGCCCGACAGGCTATGGCGGGCTGGCCAGTTGGATGACCCGCCTGGCTGACGCACCAGACGCCTAAGAGGCCGCCGCGGTTTCCGCAGCAATTGTTCGGATCCGTTCCACCATCGCGCGCAACCCATTGGAACGCTGCGCCGAAAGATGATCGTTCAGGCCCAGACGCCCCAATTCGGCCGCCGCATCGATCCGCGCGATGTCATCCACGCGAACCCCGGCATAAAGCGCATGCAAGATCGCAATCAGCCCGCGCACGATCATGGCATCGCTTTCGCCCTGAAAATCGAACACGGCCTGCGGCCCCGATCCGTCGATCACCGGGCGAATCCAGACCTGGCTTGCACATCCATCCACCTTGGTGGCCGGCACCCGGAAGGCATCGTCCAGCGGCGGCATGGCCTTGCCAAGGTCGATCACATGGCGGTATCGGTCTTCCCAATCGTCCAGAAACTCAAATGTCTCGGCAATCTCTTCAAAGCTTTCGGTGGCCATTTGCACCCTTTCGGTTTTCGTGCAATCACCTAATCCGCACAACTGCGCGCGTCCAGCGCCCGAAGCAAAAGCGGCCAGTCTGTCCATGATTCCTTTTTCACGTCTTCCGTCATGCTCCGCCATCCTGTGCGTTTCGCTCCTGGCGGGGTGCAGCAGCAGCTGGCTTTTTCCGCAAGAGCCGCAAACCCTGGAACCCGAAGGCGGTTATGGTCCGATCGTGGTGGATCGCCGCGGTCTGGTGGCGAATGTGATCGCGCTTCGCGGCGAACGTACGCCCGGCGGATTGATCATCCTGGCCGAAGGCGAACCGCCGAGCCAGGGCTATTGGGATGTGGAACTGGTGCAGGTGACCGGAGAAGACATTCCGGCAAACGAGATCCGCTATGAATTCCGCGTCCGCCCCCCGGTGTCGGACCAGCCCGCCGGGACACGCGAAAGCCGCGACCTGGAGGCCGCGGCGTTTTTGACAAACCCGGAACTTGAGGGCGTTCGGCTGATCACCGTTCTGGGGCAGTCTGGCAGCCGGTCGATCCGCCGCTAGGCCTCAGCCAATCATCCGGTTCAATGCGCCACCCTGTTCATCATAGTGGCGCTTGAGCCGCTGGAGCGCGATCCGCAGCACGATCTTGCCCGACCGCGCAGACCAGCCCATGTTTTTTTCGGTGGTTTCGATCCCTTCCAAAAAACAGCAGCAGCGCAGGACGACGTCTCCGAGCCCGGGACCAAGATCCTGCAGGGCGGAATGGACGCGATCACGGGCAGCATCGGCCGTGCCCGAGCGACCGCCGGAGCCTGGCCCGCGCGTCGATTGCGGGCCGGTCAGGAAGCTCGCCCAGTTCTGACCCACGCGCGGCCCCATCTGCGACAGCTCAAAGTCTTCGCGCAGGCGCTCTCCGGCCGCGACCAGGTCATCGCCCAGGAAGGGCTGGCCGTTCTTGTCCTTGCGGCGCGCAAGCGTGGTCAATGGCGATTCGGCGAGATTGTAAGACTGCTTGCGCCGGCGCCCGCTTTGATCGCCGCACGTGTCCATGTCGCGGTGCTGCGCCGCGAACGGCTGGGCGACCTCTTCCATGCCCGGCTGCTCGCCTTGTTCGGCCAGCATCCGCTTTAGCGCGGCGCGCCCGATGCCGGTGATCGTATAGCGGGACACACGGCCTTTTCCGCTGATCTGGATCCACTCGTTCAGTGCCATGACCTCGGCCACCTCACGATCGACGACCGCGGTCCGCGCGGTTTCGCCTCCCGGCAGGTCGCGGACCACCACCGCCTTTTCCATGTCCTGCGCAAAGGCCAGAACGGCCCCGGATTCGGCCAGTCGGCGCAGTATCCGCTGAGCTTCAAGCGAAAGCTCCTGACGGATTTCCATGGAAAACTGGGCTTGGATCGTTGCGGTCATCGTCGGGCACTCCTCCGGAGTCGGATCAAGGGTTGAACAGGTCAAGGGTAGGTCACGAAGGCGGTTAAAGGCACCATCGACCAACGGATCGTCACGGCGGTTTTCATACCGCCGTACCCGCCGCATCACAGTCGAAGGCTGATAGCCGGTTTCCCGCGCGATCGCGCGGATCGAGTGGCCCAATTCCGTATGGACCACATAGTGGATCGCCGCTTCCGGCAGCCAGCAGCCTGCCGTTTCACGTTCCGGGGACGAGATCGCCTGCTTGTTCACGATGCAGTCTCCTCAAGCCCTGCGTCCGGGCCTGATCCTTTCTGATACGCCGAGTTAGGACCAGCCTGTCGCAACACTTATTTCAGCTTTGTTAAAATTGCTCGCTTTCTTAAGCATTGTTTATAATGGCTAAATCTTTGTGGAAGCTGCGCCCGGAGCGTTGCGGAAAACGCAACACCTAAAATTTGAATCTCAATCTCATTGTCATGGTAACAACAGGAGACCGTTATGATTGACCCTCTCGACGCCCTGAAATCGCTCCGCCGCCCTGCTCTTCTGGTCAAGGCCGCGCGCATGGCAATGCCTTATTATTCCAAGGAAAAATCAATCCGCAGCCTGTTGGGACAAGCCGCTTTGCCGGGCCGAAAAGAATGCATCTTGCGGTTGATGGAACGCGAACGGGAAATGGACGTCGCACGGCAGCACAAAAACCCCGCCTACAGCGTCGCGCGCCATATCGAAGTGCTCACCGCATTGATGCACGAAGCGCAAACGCCCCGTGCGGTCGATAAAGAAAGACCTCAGCTGAACGCGTCGGCAACCTCGCCTTTTCTGCGGGCGATATAGTCTTCCAGCGCCTCGCGCACAGCTGCATCCAATGGCGGCGCCTCAAAGTCTTCCAGCAATTTCCGTGCCTTCTGGTTGGCCAGGGTGCGGGTATCGGGCCCGCCGGCGTCTTCCCAGGTCTCGAACGGCCGGTAATCCAGAACGCTGCTGCGCCAGAAAGCCTGCTTGAAATGCGCCTGCGTATGCGCACAGCCGAGGTAATGCCCGCCGGGCCCGACCTCGCGCATCGCATCCAGTGCAAGATCTTCATGGTCATGACCGGGCAAACGCGCCGCACGGTGCAAAGCGCCTAATTGATCAGCATCCATCACGAATTTTTCAGGCGATGCGACCAGTCCACCTTCCAGCCAACCGCAAGCATGCAGCATGAAATTGACCCCGGCCAGCAAGCCGGACTGCAAGGAATTGGCTGATTCGTACCCCGCCTGAGCATCGGGCAGCTTCGATCCGGTGAACCCACCGCCCGATCGGAAGGGTATGCCCAAGCGCCGCGCCAACTGCCCCGCCCCATAGGTGATCTGCGCGGCTTCCGGCGTGCCAAAGGTCGGCGCCCCCGAATTCATATCGATCGAGGTCACAAACGCCCCGAAGATCACCGGCGCACCCGGGCGCACCAGTTGGCTATAAGCGATGGCAGCCAGGACCTCGGCCAGAACCTGAACCAGCGTGCCGGTGACCGTGACCGGTGACATCGCCCCACCGACAATGAAAGGCGACAGGATGCAGGCCTGATTGGCCGCCGCATAGGTTTCCAGCGCCCCCATCATCACCGAATCGAATGTCAGGGGGGAGTTGATGTTGACCAGCGATGTCATCACCGTGTTTTCGGCAACGAAATCGGCGCCAAACAGAATCTCGCACATCTCGACACTGTGGCGCGCACGTTCCGGTTCGGTGACCGATCCCATGAACGGTTTGTCCGACAGTGTCATATGTGCCAGCAGCATATCCAGATGCCGCTTGTTGGCCGGCACGTCGGTGGGCTCGCAAACGGTTCCACCGGAATGGTGCAGCCAGGGGGTCATTTGCCCCAGTTTCACGAAATCATGGAAATCGGCCAGCGTCGCATAGCGCCGGTTGCCCTCCAGATCCAGGATGAACGGAGGACCGTAAACCGGTGCCAGAACGAGATTATTTCCACCGATCACAACCGATTTATCGGGGTTCCGAGCCCTTTGGGTGAACTGCCCGGGCGCGGTGGCGCACAGGCTGCGCGCCAGCCCGCGGGGCAAATGCACCCTTTCGCCGCGAACATCCGCCCCCGCGTCGCGCCAGCGCGCCAGCGCCTGCGGATTTTCCGGAAAGTTGACGCCGATTTCTTCCAGAACGGTTTCAGCGGCGGATTCGATGCACTGCAGCGTTTCTTCATTCAGAAGATCATGCGTCGGAACCTCGCGCGCGATGACCTTGGCGGTTTGCACCACGGTGCTGGTCCGCTCTGCCCGCCGCGCCGCGCCGCCGCCGCGCGCCCGGCGCCGTGTCGTTCCCTCGGCCATCGTCATGTCCCTCGCCTGATCCGTTTCTTCTGGGTGTGTTGAAGCTTAGCAAAGGCCATGCCCGGCCGCAGAGTATTTGCGAACCCTTCCGTCCCAAAACGACATTTGCCGCGCGCAGGCCTTAAAGCTGACTCCAGGATCGCAGTTTTGTGATGGAAAGTTAAATATGAATGTGTTTATCTCAGCGCCGCCGCCCGATGGGCTGCCAATCACATAAACGACACGACACCGATCCGAACGGGAGACTTCATGATCACGACCTGGTTTGCCGCGCCGTCTCTGGCGCGGTTCGGCGCTTTTTGCCTGTTGGCCTGCGCGGCAGCCGCAGCAACACCGGCTTCGGCAACGAACGGCTATTTCGCAAATGGCTATGGCGGTGCGTCAAAAGGGCTGGCCGGCGCCGGCGTCGCGGTCAAAACCGGAGTGCTGGGGCTGGCCCAGAACCCGGCTATGGGCACCCGGGTCGGCAATCAGGCCGGGTTCTGTCTGACCACGTTCGCCCCAAGCCGCGACTTTGACATTTCGGGCCGCGGCGCGCTTCAGACGGGCCGGACAGAAAGTACCAAAGACATCTTTTTCATTCCCTGCGGCGGGGTCAATTTCGCGTTGGGCGACCGCGCGGCCCTGGGTCTTTTCGTCTTCGGCAATGGCGGAATGAACACGGAATATGACACAAATCCCTTCGTGCCCAATTACGGCACGGCCAGCACCACGCCGCTGGGCGTCAATCTGGAACAGGCCTTCGTGTCGGCCAATCTGAGCTTTGACGTCACCGACACGCTGAGCCTGGGGTTTTCGCCCATCCTCGCCGTGCAGCGATTCAGCGCCACCGGGCTGGAAAACTTTGCCCCGTTTTCATCCGATCCGGCGCATCTGACCAACAATGGCGATGACATCTCGATGGGATATGGCTTCAATCTGGGCGCGGTCTGGGACGCAACACCGCAATGGACCTTCGGGGCGGCGTACCGATCACGCATGTGGATGGACCCGTTTGACGATTATTCGGGCCTGTTTGCCGAACAGGGGGATTTCGACATTCCCCCGGTCGCGACCATCGGCGCGGCCTTCACGCCCAAATCGCAACCCCGTCTGACGGTGACCGCAGAATATCAGCGGATCTTCTATTCGGACATCCCGGCGCTATCGCATTCGCACAACCCGATGACCACGCCTTTCGGCGCCGATGACGGGCCCGGTTTCGGCTGGAAAGACATGGATGTGATGCGGCTGGCCGCGATCTATCGCGCCTCCGACAAGCTGACGCTGCGCAGCGGGATCAGCCATGCGTCGCAGTTCATCGACAGCGACGAGGTGGTGTTCAACATTCTGGCCCCGGCGACGCCGCAATGGCACGCCTCGGTCGGCGCAAGCTATGCGATCGATGCCCATTGGGGGATCACCGGATCCTATACCTACGCCTTCCGCAACTCGGTCAGCGGCAGCAATGCGGCACTGGCTCCGGGGCAGAAGATCGACCTGTCGATGGAACAGCACGAACTGGCTCTGGGCGTCACCTATCGCTGGTGACAGCCCCCAGGCGCGCAGGCCCTTGCAAGGCTGCGCGCCCTTGCCTATCAGCCAATCCATGACAGATGCATCCCATGACCGCCTTCTGATTGTCGATTTTGGCAGCCAGGTGACCCAGTTGATCGCGCGGCGCCTGCGCGAACTGAACGTCTATTGCGAAATCCATCCCTATCAGAACGTCACCGCCGATTTCGTTCGCCAGATGGCGCCGAAAGCGGTGATTTTCTCGGGCGGCCCCGACAGCGTCACCCGCGACGGGTCCCCGCGCGCACCGCAAGAGATCTTTGATATGGGCCTGCCCATTCTTGGCATCTGTTATGGCCAACAGGTGATGATGCAGCAACTGGGCGGCAAGGTGGAAAGCGGTCACGGAACCGCGGAATTCGGCCGTGCCTTTGTGACGCCCACCGCGCATCGGTTGCCGCTGCTTGAGGGCTGGTTCACCGCGGGCAACGAACAGGTCTGGATGTCGCATGGCGATCATGTCAGCCAGATCGCCCCGGGGTTTGAGGTTTTCGGCACATCGCCCAACGCGCCGTTCGCGATCACCGCGGATGTGTCCCGCCACTTCTATGCCGTACAGTTCCACCCGGAAGTGCATCACACCCCGAACGGCAAGCGGCTCTATGAAAACTTCGTGCGGCTGGCGGGCTTTCAGGGCGACTGGACCATGGGCGCCTATCGGGAAGAGGCGATCCGCCTGATCCGCGATCAGGTCGGCGACAAGAAAGTCATCTGCGGCCTGTCGGGCGGCGTGGACAGTTCGGTCGCCGCCGTATTGATCCACGAAGCGATCGGCGATCAGCTGACCTGCGTCTTTGTCGATCATGGGCTGTTGCGGAAGAACGAAGCCGACGAAGTCGTCAGCATGTTCCGCGACCATTACAACATCCCGCTGATCCATGCGGATGAAAGCGACCTGTTTCTGGGGGCTCTTGACGGCGTCAGCGACCCCGAGACCAAGCGCAAGATCATCGGCAAACTGTTCATCGACGTGTTCCAGAAACATGCCGACACCATCGACGGGGCCGAATTTCTGGCCCAGGGCACACTTTACCCTGACGTCATCGAATCCGTCAGCTTTTCGGGCGGGCCTTCGGTCACGATCAAGTCCCACCACAATGTCGGCGGCTTGCCCGACAAGATGGGCCTGAAACTGGTCGAACCGCTGCGCGAGCTGTTCAAGGACGAAGTCCGCGCGCTTGGCCGCGAACTGGGTCTTCCGGATCACTTCATTGGCCGGCACCCCTTTCCCGGACCCGGCCTGGCGATCCGCTGCCCCGGAGAAATCACCCGCGAAAAACTGGCCATCCTGCGCGAGGCCGATGCGGTCTATATCGACCAGATCCGCCGGCACGGGCTTTACGACGACATCTGGCAGGCCTTCGTCGCGATTCTGCCGGTGCGAACGGTCGGTGTGATGGGCGACGGGCGCACCTATGACTATGCCTGCGCGCTGCGCGCCGTGACGTCCGTGGACGGGATGACGGCGGACTATTTTCCGTTCAGTCACGACTTCCTGGGGGAAACCGCGACCCGGATCATCAATGAAGTCAAAGGCATCAATCGCGTCACCTATGACGTGACCTCGAAGCCGCCGGGAACCATCGAGTGGGAGTGATCCCGCCCTGCGTGTGCAGTTGCAGAGAATTGCAAATCGGGCCGTGTTAACTTATTCTTAGCGTATCCGAACCCGTTACGCTGAGAACTGCCATGCCTCTGCGTCTATTCTCTTGTCCGACCTGCGGATACCGCATGCGCCTTGCCGGCGACCATTGCGGCCACTGCCACAACCCGAAGCCCGTCACACGGACAGCGCCGTTTTTCGGGTTCATGATTCTGGTCGCCGTGCTTGCCGTATCGCTGTCGGTTCTGTCGTGGGCGATCTTCGCGTTCAGTCACGCCACCTGAAACGTCGGCCGTCGGGCAAAAATTAAGTGACCCGCCCGGGCCGGCCTCCTCAGGGTTGTTTTTTCGTGCCGCTGCGTTCAAAGACAATAACGTGACGTCCTTGATTGACGATAGGCGGTTGCAGTTCCTAAGCAGTTCGGACAGCAACAAAAAGATCAGTTCGTGGGGGGAATAATGCTCAGGGCACTCATCGCAACGGCCGCTTGTGCCGGAACGGCCGGCACGGCCTTTGCAGGCGGGATCGACCGCGCCGGGCAGCGCGTCGATATTCTGTACAAGGACGGGAATTATGCCGAAGCCTCGGTCGCGTACACGACACCGGACGTGACCGGCGTCGATGTCCCGAGCCCGCTGCCCAGCCGGTACCGCTATGACAATGTGGCGGATGACTTCACCAGCTATGGCTTCGGCATCAAGTTCGATGTGAACGACCGCCTGACGATTGCGCTGACCGGCGCCGAGGATTTCGGGTCCGACATCGTCTATAGCGGCAATCCCGCGACCTCGATGCTGGGAAGCACCTCGGCCATTGCCGACACGTATTCGACCACCTTGATGGCCCGCTACAAGCTGACCGACAATTTCAGCCTGCATGGCGGCGTGCGGCGCGATGTGGCGGATGGCACGATCACCCTTGGCGGGCTCGCCTATGGCCGCGTGAATGGCTACAAGGTGCGGCTGAGCGAGGATGACGGCTATGGCTACCTGATCGGCGGCGCATATGAGATCCCCGACATCGCCTTCCGCTTGGGGGTGACGTACAATTCCAAGATCCGCCACGACTTCAAGACAACCGAAACCCTGAGCGGCGCGTCGCTGGGAAAAAGCGACCGCACCTCCGTGGACACGCCGCAATCGGTCAACATTGACTTCCAGACCGGTATCGCGCCGGACACGCTTCTGTTTGCCAATATTCGCTGGGCAGAATGGTCTGAATTCAAGATCGAGCCCGAGAAGTTCAACAGCGTCACCGGGACCGGTCTGGTGACTCTGGAAGACAGCACCACCTATACCATCGGGATCGCGCGGCGGTTCAACGAACGGTTCGCCGCATCGGCATCGTTCCTCTACGAACCCGAGCAAAGCGACGATCTGGTTTCACCGCTGGCCCCGACCAACGGATTCACGGCACTTGCGGTCGGCGCGTCCTATCGGGTGGAGAACATCGAATTCTCGGGCGGAGTGCGCTACACGTGGATCGGCGATGCCCGGCCCGAAACCGGCACCCCCGACACCGCGCGGGCCAGCTTCACCGGCAATGACGCCGTGTCGATCGGGTTCAAGATCGGCTATTACTTCTAACACCTTTGATGGGTCGCCTTCGGGCGGCCCTTTGTCCGCGGACACACGCAGCCATTGAAGCCCCCGGGGAACTCCTGCTAGGCGGTGCAGGCATCGAGGGGCGAGGCATCATGAAAAGACCCACCGCGGACCAGTGGTTGCAGCTGGAAGACAAACGCATTCTTCTGTTCGGCATGTCGGGGCTGGGCAAGACCCATGTGTCATCGCTGCTGCGCGACGGCGGCGGCTGGTTCCACTACTCGGTCGATTACCGCATCGGCACCCGGTATATGGGCGAACACATCGTCGACAATTTCAAACGCGAAGCCATGCGCAACCCGTTCCTGGCAGAGCTGTTGCTGAGCGATTCCATCTATATCGCGTCGAACATCACCTTCGAAAATCTGGCGCCGCTGTCGACCTATCTGGGCAAGCCCGGCAATCCCGACAAAGGCGGCCTGCCCTTTTCCGAGTACCAGAATCGGCAGGAACAGCACCGCGTCGCCGAAATCGCGGCCCTGCTCGACACCGCCCATTTCGCGCAACGTGCCCAGGATCTTTACGGCTACCGCAATTTCGTCTGCGATAGTGGCGGGTCGATCTGCGAGGTCGTCGACCCGGACGACCCCGACGATCCGGTGCTGACAGCGCTGTCGCAAACGGCACTGATGATCTGGATCGAAGGATCCGATGCGCACACCGCGGAACTGGTGCGCCGCTTCGACAGGGCGCCGAAGCCGATGTATTACAAACCCGAATTTCTGACCGCCAAATGGCACGAATATCTGGCGCTGAACCGGGTAACGGAAGCCGAGGTTGACCCGGATAATTTCGTGCGCTGGACTTATGCCCAGGCACTCGCACACCGCCAGCCGCGCTATGCCGCCATGGCCCGCAACTGGGGCATTTCCGTCAAAGCCGAAGATATTGCCGCCGTGCGCGATGCCGACGCGCTTCATCAACTGATCATTCGCACGCTTGAGACCCGCTGACCGCGGCTCTATATCGGGCAATTCAAGACATCCGGGGGAAGCCCATGCCCATCAAGATCCCATCCGACCTGCCCGCTTTCGACGTTCTGGACGCCGAAGGTGTGATGGTGATGTCCGATTTGCGGGCCGAAGCACAGGATATCCGGCCGCTGCAAATCGGCCTGCTGAACCTGATGCCGAAGAAGATCCAGACCGAAACCCAGTTCGCCCGGCTGATCGGCGCCACGCCGCTGCAGATCGACTTCACCCTGATCCGCATGTCCGAACATCAGTCCAAGACGACTTCGGCCGCGCATATGGAGGCGTTCTATCACCCGTTCGAAGAGGTTCAGGACCGCAAATTCGACGGGCTGATCATTACCGGCGCCCCCATCGAACATCTGCCCTTCGAAGAGGTCACCTATTGGGAAGAACTGTGCCGGATCTTCGACTGGACGCAAACCCATGTGCAATCCACCTTCGGCGTCTGCTGGGGCGGCATGG
>JAGQRU010000080.1 GCA_020425105.1 Paracoccaceae bacterium | reverse complement strand
GTCGCGCTTCTGCTGATGTTCGCCGTCTAAGCCACCCGGACCATCCTTACGACCGGGCGGGGCGCAGCATCAGCTTGCTGCCCTGCCCGTGTAAGTCTTAGAGGTTCCAGGAGGACGACATGGCCGACACCACGCACGGGGCTGTTAACGCGGCTCATGGTGCCGCAGAAGCCGCGGCACACGGGGGCGGGCACGCAGCAGAGTCGGCAGGGATGCC
This sequence comes from Paracoccaceae bacterium, assembly GCA_020425105.1. Taxonomy (GTDB): domain Bacteria; phylum Pseudomonadota; class Alphaproteobacteria; order Rhodobacterales; family Rhodobacteraceae; genus Meridianimarinicoccus. Next base: position 7,126 of record JAGQRU010000080.1, on the reverse strand, counting down.
GCAGCTGGAGTTCTCGACCTTCCCGAACCAGATTTTCTGGCTCATCGTCGCGCTTGTCGCGATCTATCTGATCCTGTCGCGCGTGGCTCTGCCGCGTATTGCGGCGATCCTGGCCGAGCGTCAGGGGACGATCACGAACGACATCGCTGCGGCGGAAGAGCTGAAGCTGAAGGCACAGGAAGCCGAGGCCGCCTATCAAAAGGCGCTGGCCGACGCGCGTGCCGAAAGCGCCCGTATCTCTGCCGAAGCGCGTGCCGGAATCCAGGCCCAGCTTGATGACGCCATCGCCAAGGCCGATGCCGAAATCGCCGCGAAGGCTGCGGAATCGGAAGCCGTGATCGCCGAAATCCGTGCTGGCGCGGTGGAAAGCATCGAACAGGTCGCCAAGGACACCGCAGCGGAACTTGTGGCCGCTCTGGGCGGCGCTGCCGACGAGGCGGCGGTGAATTCCGCGGTTTCCACGCAGATCAAGGGATAAGAGCCATGAAGAAACTTAGCCTTATCCTGGCCATGGCCACTGCAGCCAGCCCCGCGCTGGCCGCATCGGGCCCGTTCTTTTCGCTGCACAACACCAACTTCGTGGTGTTGCTGGCGTTCCTGCTGTTCATCGGGATCCTGATCAAGTTCAAGATCCCGTCGCTTCTGGGCGGCATGCTCGACAAACGTGCCGAAGGCATTCTTGCCGATCTCGACGAAGCCCGGGCGCTGCGTGAAGAAGCGCAGACCCTGCTCGCGTCCTATGAGCGCAAGCAGAAGGAAATGCAGGACCAGGCCGCGCGGATCGTTGCCGGTGCCAAGAAAGAAGCCGAAGCCGCCGCTGAACAAGCCAAGGCCGACCTTCAGGTGTCCATCGCCCGCCGGGTTCAGGCGGCGCAGGATCAGATCGCATCGGCTGAAGCCAGTGCCGTCAAGGAAGTCCGCGACCGTGCGATCGTGGTTGCCGTTGCGGCGGCCCGCGATGTGATGGCACAGCAGACGACCGCCGACCGCGTCGCGGCCAGCATCGACAGCTCCATCGACGAAGTTGCCGCCAAGCTGCACTAAAGCGCGCCGCGGCACTGCATCAAATGGAACAAGACCCGGCCTTTGGGCCGGGTTTTTCTTTGGCATGCGGCGGCGCCTGTACGCGGCGCTCTAAGACCGCCACCGGCGCGGGGCGCAATCGGTGACGGCCGGACGGGTGGGTCAGGTTGCGGGCCGGATGATGACTTCCACGCGCCGGTTCTGCGCCCGGCCTTCCGGTGTCAGGTTCGACGCGATGGGCGCATCCTCGCCCCGGCCTTTCGCGGTCAGGCGGCTTCCCGCCACGCCTGCATCCACCAGAACCGCGGATACCGCGCCCGCGCGACGGGCCGACAGGTCGAAATTATGCGCCGCCGAGCCGGTATTGTCGGTGTGCCCGATGACCTCGACCGTGGTGTCGGGATAGCGCTGCAGGTTGGCGGCCAGCGTGCGCAGGTCACGCTTCTGGCTGTCCGGAACTGCTGCGCTGTCCACGGCGAACAGGATATCCTGCGGGAAGCTGACCAGAAGCTGATTGCCCTGGTTTTGCACCGTGATGCTGTCGCCCAGTTCCTGGTCCAGTTCAGACGCCTGCCGGTCCAGCGCGTTGCCGATTGCGGCGCCGAGCGTGGCGCCCGCCACCGCGCCCACGGCCGCCTTGCCGCCGCCGCCGCCGGTGAACGGCCCGGCGATCATCCCGCCGGCGATGCCGCCGATGATCGCGCCGCTTGTGGTTCGGTTCGGTTCCGCCGGGCTGCCCGCAAGCTGCGGCGGTGTGGTGCATCCTGTCAGCGCGGTAGCCATCAGGGCCGCCCCAAGGGCGGGCAGTCGAAGTTGAAGAATGGTCATGGTCCTGCCTCGGATCGTTGTTTGACGGCAATATGGGGTTTTATGCCGCCAACGCAAATCACTCTTGCTGCGGCGAGGCATCCTGGCGGGCGCTTTCCCAGGCCAGCATCGCGCGTTTCACCGGCAGGCCCCAATGATAGCCGCCCAGGCCCCCGGACTTGCGCAACGCGCGGTGGCACGGGATCAGCCAGCTGATCGGGTTGCGCCCCACGGCGGTGCCGACGGCGCGCACGGCCTTGGGGGCGCCGATGACGCGGGCGATGTCGGAATAGGTGGTGACGTGGCCCGACGGGATCTGCAGCAGCGCTTCCCACACCTTGATCTGGAACGGAGCGCCGATCAGGTGCAGATCCGCCCCGCGCCCTCCGAAAGCCGCGGAAACCAGGGGCAGGACCCTGTCGGGATCCTCGACAAAGACCGCGCCGGGCCAGCGGGCGCGCAGATCGGCCTGGGCCTCGGCCTCGCCGCATTCGGCGGTGAAGGCCAGCCCGCACAGGCCCTGATCGGTGGCCATGGCCAGCGCCGGGCCGAAAGGGCTGTCGGCCACGGCCCAGCGGATGGTCAGCCCTTCGCCGCCTCTGGCATAGTCGCCGGGCCGCATGGCCTCCCACCGCAGGAACAGGTCGTGCAGGCGGCCCGACCCGCTCAACCCCACTTCCTGCGCGGTGGCCAGCGTTGTCGCCCGGTCGGCCAGCAGCGACTTGGCATGGCCAAGCGCCAGATATTGCTGATAGCGTTTCGGAGACACGCCCACCCAGCGGGTAAAGAGCCGCTGGAAATGGGCGGGCGACATGTGCAATTCAGAGGCCAGATCGGCCAGCGGCAGCGGTGCGCCGCCGGCGGCGTCGATGGCGGCGATGGCGCGGGCCATGACGCCATAGTGATAGGCGCCGGGCTGATCCGGTTCCGCGTCGGCGCCGGCGGAGTGGGGAAGGGACTGGGTCATGGCCGAAGATGTATCACCTGCCGCGGGCAAGACCGACCCGGAACTTGCGCAACAGCCGAAGACGCGGCGAAAACCGGCCCGGGCCAAGGCGCCGGCAGCGGGGGCGCCGTCGGCCACGCCCATGTCGCCGCAGGCCGACTATGCCACCATCGTTGCCGCCTTCACCCGCTTTCGCGAGGCCGAACCCGAACCCAAGGGCGAATTGCACCATGTGAACGCCTTCACGCTGGTGGTTGCCGTTGCGCTGTCCGCGCAGGCGACAGATGCCGGGGTCAACAAGGCCACCAGGGAGCTGTTCCAGATCGCCGACACGCCGGAAAAGATGCTGGCGCTTGGGGAAGAGGGGGTAATCGAACATATCAAGACCATCGGCCTTTACCGCAACAAGGCCAAGAACGTCATCAAGCTGAGCCGGATCCTTGTCGATGACTATGGCGGTCAGGTGCCGTCATCGCGTGCGGCACTGCAATCGCTGCCCGGTGTGGGGCGCAAGACCGCCAATGTGGTGCTGAACATGTGGTTCCGTCACCCGGCGCAGGCGGTGGATACCCATATCTTCCGGGTCGGCAACCGCACCGGTCTGTGTCCTGGGCGCGACGTGGATGCGGTGGAGCGCGCCATCGAAGATCAGGTTCCGGCGGAGTTCCAGCAGCATGCCCATCATTGGCTGATCCTGCACGGCCGGTATATCTGCAAGGCCCGCAAGCCCGCCTGTGGCGCCTGTCTGATCCGCGACCTTTGCGCCTTCGAAGACAAGGTCTTCGACTGAACTTGACACCCGTGGCCCCATGGCGTGATTGGGGCGGGACGGAATGACAGATAGAAAGGGCGCCCCGATGGCCTTTGCCTATGACGACCAGAATATTTTTGCCAAGATCCTGCGCGGTGAAATCCCGAACGACACGGTGCTGGAAACCGACCACTCGCTGGCTTTCCGGGACATCCACCCGCAGACCCCCGACCATGTTCTGGTGATCCCCAAGGGCCCCTATGCGACCTATGACCATTTCGCGCTGGAAGCCTCGGACGCCGAAATCGTCGATTTCACCCGTACCGTCGGACGCATCGCGGAAATGCTGGGGGCGCAGCCTTCGACGGGCGGCGGCGGCTTCCGGATGATTTCGAACGCGGGCGAAGACGCGATCCAGGAAGTGCCGCACATGCATGTGCACGTGCTGGCGGGCCGTCCTCTGGGCCGGATCCTGCAGCCGGCCTGAACGGGCGGGGCGGTTAGCGGATCGGCACGAACAGCGCGTCGTCCAGCGAACAGTCGCGCGATACGCCATCGCCGCAGGGACGCGGCTGCAGATCGCGGGTCAGACAGATCCGCGTTTCCTGAATCGTGCCGTTTTCGCATGTGATGGTGACCCCATCCGCTGACAGGTGCGGGTTGGCTTCCAGAAACGCCTCTTCGATGACTTTGGCGGGCAGGCGCACCGCCTTGTCCAGACGGCGCAGAAGATCGGGCCGCATCACGCTGTCATAGGCTTGGCGCGCCAGCGCGTAATAGTCGGTCCCCGACAGTCCCGAACAGCGCCCGTGCTTTTTCCACTGGTACCAGGCCAGCCCGCCCGACCCCATGATGTCGGCCATCGCGTCGCTTTGGCGACGGGTCGGATCGCCTTGGGATGATGCGCAATTCTTGGGAAAGCCGGTATCGTATTGCGGCCACAGCCCGTGCAGGATCCAGCCATGATCGCGGGCCGGGTCGCATTGGGCCGCGTCGTCCGCCGCGCTGCCTTCGCGTAGGCACCAGTTCGGCGCCCAGGACAGCGACAGCACATAATAGTCGAAAACCCCCGGCTCGTCGTGATCGGCGTGCGCATTCTGCGGCCCGCAAAAGGCCATCAGCAAGGCCAGCGCCCATGCGGGGCCGTGGCGAAACTGCATTTTCTCTTTTCTCCCGTTGGGTCTGCGCCTATATACGCATGATCTTCCCAAAATCGAGAAGACGCGCCGCCCCGGCGCCGCCGAATTTCCGGCGAAGGGCGAAAGCGTGCCTCGGTCCCGGGCGAATTGTAACATGAGGAGATCGACATGCAGGGCAAGCCGATCATGGCCAAGGCGACCGCCGTCTGGCTGGTAGACAACACGACGCTGAGCTTCAAGCAGATTGCCGACTTCTGCGGCTTTCACGAACTGGAAGTGCAGGGCATCGCCGACGGCGATGTGGCCACCGGCGTGAAGGGGTTCGACCCGATCGCCAACAACCAGCTCGACCAGTCGGAAATCGACAAGGCCGAGGCCGACCCCATCTACCGTCTGAAGCTGAAGCACAACCCGGCTGCCACCGGCGAGGAAAAACGCCGCGGCCCGCGCTATACGCCGCTGTCCAAGCGTCAGGACCGCCCGGCGTCGATCTTGTGGCTGGTGAAATTTCATCCGGAACTGGCCGACAGCCAGATCGCGAAGCTCGTGGGCACCACCAAGCCGACGATCCAGGCGATCCGCGAACGGACGCACTGGAACATCTCGAACATCCAGCCCATCGACCCCGTGGCGCTTGGCCTTTGCCGTCAGTCCGAACTCGATGCCGCCGTGCAGAAAGCGGCGGCCAAGAAGGCGCGCGAAGGCGTGGTGATGTCGGATGACGAACGGCGCAAGCTGGTGTCGACCGAACAATCGCTGGAAATGGACGCGGAACCGAAAATCCCCACGGCGATTTCGGGTCTGGAAACCTTCACGCTGGGCGGGTCGAAATCTGAGGATGACGAAGACGACCGGCGCAATGAAAAGATCGACGTGGACAGCTTCTTCAATCTGCCGGACGCGGATGAGGATGACGAGGATGACGACAACCTGATCCTCTGACGCCGACCATGGCCCGCGACGCGGTTTTCAAAGCCGCCCGCGGGCTTTCAGCGCGGCCCCGATGGTGCCGTCGTCAAGATAATCTAGTTCTCCGCCCACCGGCACGCCCTGCGCGAGCGAGGTGACGAGAACGCGGTTTTCCAGCAGATCGGCGATGTAATGCGCGGTGGTCAGCCCGTCCACAGTCGCGTTCAGCGCCAGAATAACCTCGGAAATGCCGTCACGGGCGATGCGCGCTTCCAGCCGCGGCAGGCCCAGTTCTTCGGGGCCCATATCGTCCAGCGCCGACAGGGTGCCCCCCAGCACGTGATAGCGCCCCCTGAAGGCGCCGGTACGTTCCAACGCCCACAGATCGGCCACATCTTCGACCACGCACAGGGTGCCGGTGGCCCGTTTTGGGTCGGTGCAGATCGGGCATTCATCCGCCGTGGCGACATTGCCGCAGGTGACGCATTCGCGGGCGGTTCGCGCGACCTCGGACAAGGCATCGGCAAGGGGCAGAAGCAGAAGGGCACGTTTGCGCAGCAGATGCAGCACCGCCCGACGGGCCGACCGGGGGCCGAGCCCGGGCAGCTTGGCCATCAGGTCGATCAGCGCTTCAACCGCCGGCGGGGCGCTCATGACCGGTCCCTCGGGATCGCCGCTGCGATCCCGTCCCGCACGGCGCCCGGCCGCAGCGGTGCGCCGGCCCGCAGGGCATCGGCAGGACCGGTCATGTGCATGATCAGAACGGCAGCTTCATATCGGCGGGCAGGCCCATGCCTTCGGTCAGCTTCTGCATTTCCCTTTGGGCACGGTCCTGCGCTTTGGCCTGCGCATCCTTGATCGCCGCCAGGATCAGGTCTTCGACCATTTCCTTTTCATCGGCATGAAAGATGGACGGGTCGATGGCCAGCGCGGTCAATTCGCCCTTGGCCGTCGCGGTGGCCCGTACCAGCCCGGCGCCGCTTTCGCCTTCGACGGTGATCGCGGCAAGCTCTTCCTGCAGCGCTTCCATCTTGGTCTTCATCTCCTGCGCGGCCTTCATCATCTTGCCGACATCGCCCAGAGCGCCAAGTCCTTTAAGCATCGTGTATTCCTTTTCAGTCGTCTTCGAAGGGGTCCCAGGTGTCATCCGCTTCAGGGATTTCCGGCAGCGCCTCGTGCGCCGCGTCCTGTGCCATGGTCTCCCGGGTTCGGATATGGGTAATTTTGGCGCCGGGAAAAGTGGTCATCACGGCCTGAACCAGCGGATGTTTCTGCGCCTGTGCCTCAAGCTCCCGGGCTTCGGCGGCAAGGATCTGCGCGATGGTTTGCGCGCCGGGTTCGGCGGTGGTGACAGACACCGCCCAGCGGGCGCCGGTCCAGCCCTGCAGCCGTGCGCCCAGACGCTGCGCCAGATCGGCGGGCGCGTCATCGGCCGGCCGGAACGTGATCCGGCCCGGGGTGTAAGACACCAGATGCAGCGAATGTTCGACCTCAAGCAGCAGCTTCACGTCGCGGTGGCGGCGGATCAGGGCGGCCACGTCTTCGAAGCTG
>JAGQRU010000079.1 GCA_020425105.1 Paracoccaceae bacterium | reverse complement strand
ACATCTTCGGCGCGCCGCTGGCGATGGAAGGGCTGATGGCCTTCTTCATGGAAGCCACCTTCGTCGGGCTCTTCTTTTTCGGCTGGGACAAGCTTTCGCGTGTCGCCCACCTGGCTGTGGCCTGGCTGGTCGCAATCGGGTCGAACTTCTCGGCCCTGTGGATCCTGATTGCCAACGGATGGATGCAGAACCCCGTCGGCGCCGAATTCAATCCCATGACCATGCGCATGGAGATGACCAGCTTCTTCGAGGTCGTGTTCAACGAAGTCGCGCAGGCCAAATTCGTGCATACGGTATCCGCAGGCTATGTGACGGCGGCGGTGTTCGTGCTGGGGGTGTCGGCGCTGTACCTGCTGCAAAACCGCCATGTCGAACTGGCCCGGCGGTCGATCACGATCGCCGCCAGCTTCGGGCTCGCCTCGGCCTTTTCGGTGGTCATCCTGGGGGACGAATCCGGATATTCCGCAACGCTGAACCAGAAGATGAAGCTCGCCGCGATCGAGGCCATGTGGCACACCGAACCCGCGCCTGCCCCCTTCACCGCCTTCGGGTTCCCCGATCAGGATGCGCGCGAAACCCACTATGCCATCCATCTGCCCGTCGCCATGGGCCTGATCGGCACCCGTTCGCTGGACACGGAAATTCCGGGGATCTCGGAGCTTGTGGAGGATGCGGAGCTTCGCATCCGCTCCGGCCTGCTGGCCTATGACGCGCTACAGACCATCCGCACCGAACGCGAGGCGGCGCCGCAAGAGATCAAGGATCAGTTCGAAGCCCATGGCGCGGATCTGGGCTTCGCCTTCCTGCTGAAACGCTATGTGGACGACCCCCGCACGGCCAGCGACGCGCAAATCGCACAGGCCGCCGAAGACACGGTGCCGACCGTCTGGCCGCTGTTCTGGGGCTTCCGCATCATGGTCGCGCTTGGCTTTTCCTTCATCGCGGTGATGGCATACTTCTTCTATCGCGCTTCGTTCCGCGGCATGCGGTTTCCGCGATGGGCGCTGCGCGCTGCGGTGGTCATCATTCCCGCGCCGTGGATCGCGGCAGAACTGGGATGGTTCGTGTCCGAATTCGGACGCCAGCCCTGGACGGTGGACGGGGTACTGCCCACGGCGATGTCGGTCAGCCATCTGAGCGTCACGGACCTGCTTCTGACGCTCGCCGGCTTCACCACGTTCTACACCATCCTTTTCGTCATCGAGATGGGCCTGATGGTCAAATACATCCGTAAGGGACCTTATCTGGATGTCGCCGAAACCGAGGCCTGGATGACGCGCCACGAAAACCGGCTGCGGGCCCAGGACGCGATGCCGTCCCCCGCGGCACCTGCGGAGTAATCGCCATGATCCTGCATGAACTGATCGATTTCGGCACCCTTCGGGTGATCTGGTGGGGGCTGCTGGGCGTGCTGCTGATCGGCTTCGCCCTAACCGACGGGTTCGACATGGGGGTCGGCGCATTGCTGCCCTTCGTCGCCCGTTCGGATGTGGAACGGCGGGTGGTGATCAACACCGTGGGGCCAGTCTGGGAAGGCAACCAAGTGTGGTTCATCCTGGGCGGCGGCGCCATCTTTGCCGCCTGGCCGCCGCTTTACGCGGTGTCCTTCTCCGGCTTCTACCTGGCGATGTTCGTCGTCCTTTCGGCCTTCATCGTCCGACCGGTCGCGTTCAAATACCGGTCGAAGCGCAATGACCCGCGCTGGAGGGTGGCCTGGGACTGGGCGCTCTTCGCCGGGGGCTTTGTGCCCGCGCTGATCTTCGGTGTGGCGGTGGGGAATGTGCTGCAAGGCGTTCCGTTCCGGCTGACGCCAGAGCTCTGGTCGATCTATGAGGGGTCGTTCTTCGGGCTGCTGAACCCCTTCGCCCTGCTGACCGGCGCGACATCGATGGCAATGCTGGTCATGCATGGCGCGGCATGGCTGTCGTTGAAAACCGAAGGATCGGTCGCGCTGCGCGCCCGAAGCTATGGCAGCAAGGCAGCGGCAGCAGCGGGCGTCGGCTATGCCCTGGCCGGGATCTGGCTGGCCTTCGGCGTCGACGGCTATGCCCTGACCGCGCCGCCGGTGGTGGATGGACCGTCTAACCCGCTTTACAGCGACGTGGTGCGCGGCGGGACATGGCTTGCGGCCTATGCCGCGCGGCCCTGGGCCATCATCGCCCCGCTGGCGGGGTTCGCGGGCATTGCGCTGGCCTTCCGGGGGCTGATCGCGGGCCGTGAGGTCACCACCCTTCTCTGGTCAAAACTGGCGATTTTCGGGATGATCTCCTCTGTCGGGCTGACCATGTTCCCGTTCATCCTGCCCTCCTCCCTCGATCCGCGGTCGTCGCTGACCGTCTGGGACAGCTCATCGTCGCATCTGACGCTGTTTGTCATGCTGGTGGGGACGGCAATCTTCATGCCCCTCATCCTCGCCTACACCGCGTGGGTCTATCGGGTGCTGTGGGGCAAGGTGACCGAGGACGACGTCACCGCTCATGGCGACAGCCTTTACTGACATACGAAAGGACACCCTCATGTGGTATTTCGCTTGGATCCTTGGCCTTCCGTTGGCCGCCCTGCTTGCCGTGGTCAATGCCATGTGGCTGGAAATGCAGGAAGATCGCGCACTGGCCGATGACGATGCTGCGCTTTAAGGCGCAATCCGCCGCACAGCCCGACGGCCGCGTCTTGCGCGGCCGCCTCCGGGGCCCGGGCCGGGACTTGATCCCGGTCAAAGCCAACTGGCGGGTTTGAATTCAAAACAAAGAATGTCTTTTTGGAGAATGCCGATGACACATTCCCTTCCTTCGGTCGGAGCCGGTCGTCCCGGCCCTGCCCGGCCAGTCCGGCCAGTGACCGCGGATCACACCGAGCAACGGCACCTCATCACAAGCGCCAAAGGCGCAGTGCCCACATGACCGCACCGCACGACCGCATCCGCAGTTGGCCAATCGGATTGTTTGGCATGGTGATGGGGCTGTTCGGCATGGCCCTGGCCGTGCAGGCGAGCCTGGCGGCGCTTGGCCAAGATCCGCAGTTTTCATGGCCTTTTGTCGCTTTGGCGCTGACAGGCCTGGTGGTGGTCGGCACCGGATATGGGCTCAAGGCGCAACGCAATGCCGCCGCGGTGGCCGCCGATTGGCAAGACCCGTTGCGATTGGTGTTCTTTCCGGCGATGTCCATCTCGGTCATGCTGGCGGCAACGGCATTGCTTCCCTTGACGCCGGGCGCGGCGCGCGTGCTCTGGATCCTTGGTGCTGGCATGCAAGCCGCGTTGAGCCTGGCGGTGCTGTCGGCCTGGACCGGTCCGCGGGACTTCGCGCTGGCGCAGCTGACGCCGGCTTGGTTCATTCCGGCTGTGGGCAATATCGTCGCGCCGATTGCCGGCGCCCGGCTGGGCTTTGACACCGTATCGTGGGTCTTCCTGGCGGCAGGGCTGATCTTCTGGATCGCCCTGTTGCCGCTGGTCTTCCTGCGGCTGGTGACCCTTGGCCCGCCGCCCGCGCCGATGCGCCCGACGCTTGCCATTCTAGCCGCCCCACCATCGGTGGGCGCGCTGGCCTGGATGGCGCTGACCGGGGATCCCGATCAGGTTGCGCTCGTGTTGATGGGCATTGGGCTGACCTTCGGGCTTCTGGTGGCGGTCCGGATGCCTGCATTCCTGCGGCTGCCTTTCGGTCTGCCCAGTTGGTCGTTGACCTTTCCCATGGCCGCCTTGGCGATCGCGTCGCTGCGGATCGGCACCGGCCTGGGCGTACCCGCCCTGGCGTTTCTGGGGTTGGGGCTGACCGGCGCCCTGATCGTGCTGGCGGCATGGCTGCTGCTGCGGACACTCGCCGCCGGACAGAACGGACGCTTGTTCCAGCATCCACCCATGCCGACCGCGCCGTGAACCGGCCCTGAAAAATACGATGACCGCCCAACGGAAATTGGGCGGTCATCGAACATCTGACTCAGCGCCTTTGGATCAGGCGGCAGCCACTTTAGGCGCCAGATCGCGGTCCGACTTCTTGTCTTTCTTCAGTTCGAACTCTTCATGGTACGACCGTTCGACATTGACCTCCCACAGGTCATAGTCGCCCCCGACCAGATTGCGCGCGGCATACATCGCCGACAGCATCGAGTGGTCCTGGTTGTTATAGCGATGCAACCCGTTCCGGCCCACTGTCTGGAAGTTGTCGAGCGTGAGGATCCACTCTTTGATCGCTGTCAGCGCGTCCTGATAGTCACCGTCATACACCGGATAGGCCTTCGGCTGCCGAATGATGGCGGCATCGATCACGTGATCTACCGTCGACAGGCCAAGCTCTTCCAGCTCCTGCGCCGCCAGAGCGCGAAGCTCCGCGTCCGACGATGTCCACAATCCGTCGCCCTTCTGGCAGAAATATTCCATGCCGATGGACGCGGTATTGGGATCCGGCACCATCTCAGGCGACCAGGCCGAGAAGTTCTGAATCCGGCCCACTTTCACATGCGGGCTGTGGATATAGATCCAGTTATCCGGGAACGGATCGGCCTGATCGAGCACCAGCGTCACGATCAGAAAGTCGCGATAGCGCAGCTTGTTCGCCGCTTCGACCACTTCCGGCGGCGGCGGCGGATCGAAGGAATGAATCAGATCGCGCAGCGCCATGGAGTTGATGAAATGCTCTCCTTCCACGCGCTCGGTTCCCAGATCCTCACCGTTTTCGCTCCATTTGCGGACGTCGACGGCGGTGACGTGGTTGCCGTCGCGATAGACCTTGACGACTTCGGAACGCATATGCACATACCCGCCCTGGTCTTTGACCAGATCCCGGCACTTTTCCCACATCATGCCCGGGCCAAGGCGCGGATACTGGAATTCCTCGATCAGGCTGGTGGTGTC